>CAYOTD010000326.1:0-1078 GCA_964406685.1 uncultured Solibacteraceae bacterium
CGCCGATCGCCTCGTGACCGTCCGGGGGGCTGTCGCGGCCACCGAGCCGGCGCGCCGCGTGGGCCCGTGCATAACGCTGGCATCGAGTTCCACCACGCCCTCTTCGTTGGGCAGGCCGCCGTAGCCGACCGAGGTGTCTTCGGGATCCTCTTCCACGATATTGACGCCGGCGACAACCGCGTCGAGCGTGTCGCCGCCGGACTTCAGTACCTCCATCGCCCGGGCGCAGGCGCGCAGCCCGTTGGCGCTGGCGATGACGATCTCCTTGGGACCGGAAACCTGCGCCGAGGTTGCGCCGGCCAGCGCCCCGGTGGACAACATCCAATTCCTTCGAGTAATCATATTGGCTACACTGGTTCGTCATGAGGATCGTCGTCGCCGTTCTCCTCCTGACGCTTGCCACATTGTCGACCGCCAGGGAGAGGAAACGCAACGAGCCGATCAGACCGGCCGAGATCGAGGTGGTCGAGGTAATGGCCGTGCGGGCCGAGGGGCGAGTGTCCCTCGACGGCAAAGTGAAGAACTCGGGCGAGCGCCCCGCCAACAAGGTCGTTCTTATCTTTAATTTCATGGCTCCCGGCCGGCAGGTGATCACCACCAAGCGGGGGAGTCTGGATGTCGAAAGGCTCGAGCCGGGCGAGGAAGCCGAGTTTCACGCTTACGTTCCCGAGCCGCCGCGCGCGGTGGAGATCCGTCTCGAGGCCGAGGATGGCGGCGGGCGCGAACTGAAAGTGATTCGGGCGGGCCCTCACCCGATCTTCTGACGATTCCGGCGTTTTACGGTTTTTTTACATCTCTCTCACGACCCCCATTGCGGATGCCCGTAGCATCGTCGTAGGAGATCCGCTGTGGAGGCTTCCCCGATGTCTGCTGCAACCTATCAGGATGAGCATCTCACCTTCGACTTCTCCCGAGGCGCCGCCAGCCTCGATTCGCAAGCCCTGGTTCTCACCCGCAAGGAACAGGAGTTGCTGGCGATCCTGATCGGCAACGAAGGCGAGATCGTCCCGCGGGAGGTGCTCATGAACCAGGTGTGGGGCTACAATCCGGAGTGCCGCACTCGAACCCTCGATGTTCA
>CAYOTD010000326.1:1088-6235 GCA_964406685.1 uncultured Solibacteraceae bacterium
ACATCCGCCGCGTGCGGAAGAAGTTGGGTGCCCTGGGCGACAAGTACATCGAGACGATCTTCGGCGTCGGCTACCGGTTCCAGCGGTACCGCCGCCCTCGCCCCGTTCCTGCTTACGCCAGCGAACTGGCCCTGGCGACCGCCTGATTTCGCTTCCCGCCCGCCCTCCGTGGGGAAGATCCTCGGCTAGAATGGGGGGAACCTCATGGACGAGCGAATCTCCCCGTCGAAGTCGATCGGCGGCACGACCACCCTCCCGGGCGACAAGTCCATCTCCCATCGCCTGGCGATGCTGGCCGCTATTGCGGAAGGCGAATCCCGAATCTCGAACTACTCCACCGGCGCGGACTCCCAGTCGACTCTCGGCTGCCTGCGATCCCTTGGCGTGGAGATTGAGAAGACAGGTAACGAGGTCGTCATCCGGGGCAAAGGGCCGGCCGGATTGAACGCTCCGCTCGAGGATCTGGACGCGGGCAACTCCGGCTCCACCATACGGATGCTGTCGGGAATCCTGGCGGCGCTGCCCTTCCGCAGCCGGATCGGCGGGGACGAGTCCCTGTCGCGGCGGCCGATGGAGCGCATCCTGCGCCCGTTGACCTTGATGGGAGCGGACATCCGCGCGCGCGACGGCAAGTATCCGCCGCTGGAGATCGCCGGGGCGCCGCTGCACGGCATCGACTATCCCCTCCCGGTGGCCAGCGCGCAGGTGAAGACCTGCGTGCTGTTCGCGGGCCTGCTGGCCGGCGGGCGGACGACGGTGCGCGAACCGGTGCGAACCCGCGACCATACCGAGATCGCGCTGCGGGAGTTCGGCGCCGAAATCGAAACGCGCGGCCACGTGATCTCGGTGGAGGGCGGTGTGCCGCTTCGCGCCTGCGAGATCACAGTGCCGGGCGATCTTTCCTCGGCTGCCTTCTTCCTGGCCGCCGCGCTTGCCGCGCCGGAAGCGAACCTGGTGATCCGCGGCGCCGGCCTGAATCCGACGCGTTCCGCCCTGCTGGACTTCCTGATCTCCATCGGCGCCGACATCAAGGTTCTGAACCTGGACCAATCCGGGGGCGAACTGGTGGGGGACGTGCTGGCGCGTTCCTCGCGCCTCCGGGGCGGGACGATCGAGAAAGACCTCACTGCGGCGTTGATCGACGAGATCCCGGTGCTGGCCGTGCTCGGCGCGCTGAGCGAGAACGGTCTCACCGTGCGCGATGCCCAGGAGTTGCGCGTCAAGGAGACCGACCGCATCGCCACCGTGGCGGAGAATCTCGGCCGCATGGGCGTAGAGGTCGAGACCTTCCCCGACGGGTTGCGCGTTCCCGGCCGCCAGCGGCTTCGCGCCGCCGAGATCGATTCGTTCGGCGACCACCGCATCGCCATGGCCTTTGCCGTGGCGGCCCTGTCCGCCGACGGCGTTTCGGTTATCAAGGGCGCGGAGGCGGCGGCCGTCTCCTACCCCGGCTTCTTCGCCGCTCTGCGCGCGATCGCGAACTGACGATGGAACCGGAACGCCGTGCCGATCTGACCATCGAGGGCCTGGCTCACGACCTGAACAACGTCTTTGAAGCGATATCGGAGGCCGCCGAACTGCTGGCGGAAGACGGCCGCTCCCGCGATCTGGCCGCCGCCATTCATCGCAGCGTAAAACGCGGCGAGCGGCTGGTGGCGGATTTCGTCGAGACGGCGCGGAGCCCGGCGGATCTCGCCGACGTGACGAGCCGCGCCGTCGAGTTCGCGCGCGACTTTTTCGCCGCGGCGCGCTCACCGAAGGTTGAGTTCGATATTCAAATGGATCCCGGCATTCCCCTGCGGGGACAGCCGGGCGCCTGGGAGAGAGTGTTGGTCAATCTCTTCCTCAACGCCGCCCAAGCCATGCGGCAAGGGGGGACGATTCACCTCCTGGGCCGGCGAACGGGGTGTGGCGCCGAGATTGTGGTCCGGGACGACGGTCCCGGCATCCCCCCGGAGCTCTTGAAGGAGATCTTCAAGCCCCACTTCTCGACCAAGCCCTCGCGCCGGCCCGCCTTCAAGGGCCTCGGGCTGCATATCGTCGAATCGCTGGTGCGCCAGTGCGGCGGCACCGTCGCGGCGGCCAACCGCGCCGACGCCTCCGGCGCTGAGTTCCGGATCGTGCTTCCGGATGCGTGAGAAGATCAGGCGGTGGCCCGCTGGGCCAACGGCGCGGCGGCGCGGCGCGCGGCGTGCGCGATCTCTCGCTGACGCCATTGCAGCCATGCGGCGCTGATGACCCGCACCACTTCGGAGCGGTCAAACGGCTTTGACAGTACGTCGTAGCCGCCCAGGTTGAGCACTTCCGCCCACAGCCGGTCGTCGGCCTGCTGCGACATTACGATCAATAACGGAGATTCGGAAGTCTGACCGAACTCGTTCAGCAGGCGTTTCCAGGTTCCATCCGATAGAGTCCGGTCGCAAAGCACCACCGGCACGCGCCGCGAAGCCAGGACTTCGAGAGCCTGCCGGCAGGTCTGGACGGACACCAGTTTCCAGTTCGTGCGGTGAAAAATCCCTCCCAGCCAGTTAAGGTCCTCGGCGGATTCGCTGATCGCCAGAACCGTAACCACTCTCTCCGGCGCGGACGCGTCGGAAGCCGGGATCGAAAGGCCATTCATGACCTCTTTGCTCCCTTCTCCTTCGAGGCGAGATAGTCTCTCCCTGCCTCCGCGTGGGTAGTATGCCCTCATGATGCGCCAGCCCGGCGGCTCTGTCAAGTTAATTCCGGAGTTGTGACGACTGCTTCAATTGCGTTATCGTGCGCAATTGGAGTGGGGAATCCTATCGTGCGAAATGCCATGTTCCTAACACTTTTCGCCGTCGCGGCAGCCGCGCAGATCCGCGTGCCGGAATCGGCCCGCGCCATACCCGTCGCGGCGGAAGTGGACGTCGTGGTGGCCGGCGGATCGACCGGCGCCGTGGCCGCCGCCGTGGCCGCGGCGGAAAAAGGAGCGCGCGTTTTTCTGGCTGCTCCGCGGACCTACCTGGGAGAAGACCTGTGCGCCACCATGCGCCTTTGGCTGGAGCACGGAGAGACGCCCGCCGCGCCGCTGGCCCAACGGCTGTTCGCCGAAGATCCCGACCGGCCACTCCCTTCTCCGCGCGGTCCGTTCCGCCCCCTGCACATCAAGCGGACCCTCGACCAGGCGCTGATCGCCGCCAAGGTTGAGTTCCTGTTCGGCTCCTACGTGACCGACCTGCTGCGCGACGCCTCGGGCGCTCCGGCGGGCGTTGTGATCGCCAACCGTGCCGGGCGCCAGGCGGTACTGGCCCGGGTGGTCGTCGACGCTACCGGCCGCGCCTGGGTGGCGCGCTTGGCCGGCGCGCGCCTCCGGCCCTTTCCCAAGGGCGAACAGGAGTTTCGCTGGGTGGCGCTGGCCGCCAAACCCGCCCCCGGTCTGGAGGCGCGGAAACTCGACCTGGCCTACAGCCCCGACCTGGCGATGACCCTGAAGGACAAACCGGCGCCTCCGCCGGCCGGCATCTTCGAATACAGGCTGCGCCTGCCTCTGGAGGACGGCTCCTGGGTGTCGCTGGCGCACGCCGAACAGGTCATCCGCGACAAGGCCTATACCGAGTCCGATCAGGCCATTACCGAAGAGCCATTCTTTCTTCCCCCGGATTCGATCCGTGGCGTGCGGTCCGCCTCGGGCGCCTGGAAAGGGGTCGAGCGGCTGCCTCTGGAGGCGTTCCGGCCCGCCGGCGTGAAGCGGGTATACGTGCTGAGCGCCAGCGCCGACATCTCGCGCGAGCAAGCGGCGAAGCTGGCGCGCCCGCTGAACCTGATCGACATGGGCACGCGCCTGGGTGCCGCTGCGGCCGAGGAAGCCCGTGGCCTGCCGGCTCCAGCGCAGCCCGCCGTGCGCGGCGCCCCGGCCAAGACCGGCGAAGCCGGCGATGTAAAGGAGATCCTGGCGGGGGTGCGTCCCAGCCAGCGGGACGTTGCCACGGTCCCCTCCGCCGCGCGCTCCCTTCCCGTTCTCGGAACGTACGATGTTGTGGTGGTGGGCGGCGGCACCGGCGGTGCGCCGGCGGGCATCGGCGCCGGGCGGGCCAAGGCCAAAACCCTGGTTGTCGAGTACCTGCACGGACTGGGCGGGGTGGGCACGATGGGCCTGATCTCGTCGTACTACTGGGGGTTCCGCGGCGGCTTCACCAAGGAGGTGCCGGGCGAACGCACCTGGAACCCGATCGCGCGCGCCGAATGGTGGCGCCGCACCCTGCGCAACGCCGGCGCGGAGGTCTGGTTCGGCGTCATCGGCTGCGGCGCTTTCGTCGACAAAGGCCGCGTGAAGGGCGTTGTGATCGCGACTCCGGAAGGACGCGGGGTCGTCCTCGCCAAGGTCGTCATCGATTCCACCGGCAATTCCGACATCGCCGCCTCCGCCGGCGCCGAAGCGATGCACACCGGCGCCGAAGAGATGGCGCAGCAGGGCACCGGGCTGCCGCCCGTGCGTCTCGCCGCCGCTTACACCAACAACGACTTCACCATCACCGACGAAACCGACATGGCCGACATCTGGCACCTGTTCGTCTACTCGAAAGACAAGTTCGCCAGGGAATTCGATCTCGGCCAACTGGTCAATACCCGCGAACGCCGCCGCGTGGTGGGCGACTTCGTCATGAACCTGCTCGACCAGATCAACGATCGCAAGTACCCGGACACCATCTCCATCGCCTACTCGAACTTCGACACCCACGGCTACACGACCGACCCGTACTTGCTGGTCGAACATCCGGAGAGGAAAGGCGTCACCGTGCGCGTGCCTTACCGGTGTCTGTTGCCCAAGGGCCTGGATGGCATCCTGGTGACGGGATTGTCGATCAGCGTTCACCGCGACGCCGTGCCCCTGACCCGCATGCAGCCCGACGTCCAGAACCAGGGCTACGCCGCGGGGATGGCCGCCGCCGCGGCGGCGCGCGAGGGCAAGAGCACCCGCGCCATCGACATCCGCGCCTTGCAGAAGCAGTTGGCCGCGCTCGGCATCGTCCCCGAAACGACTCCGCAGGAAACCGACTCCTATCCGATTCCGGAAAGCCGGGTGGCGGAAGCGGTGGCGAGCCTGAAGGAGATTCCCGTCATCCTGGCCGCGCCGGAGACGGCCTCTCCGCTGCTGCGCAAAGCCTTCCGCGCGGCGGTGGACA
>CAYOTD010000327.1:0-6233 GCA_964406685.1 uncultured Solibacteraceae bacterium
CTGGACCAGGCGAAGTGCATTCTGGCGCAAGGTGTACCGTGCCTGGGGCCGGCGACGCGCGCCGGCTGCGGCGCCGTGTGCATCGGCGGCAACATGCCGTGCAGCGGATGCTTCGGCCCCACCAGCCGGGTGCGCGACGCAGGCGCCAAGGCGCTGTCGGCCGTCGCCTCGCTGGCGGAGTCCAACGACAGCGCGGAGATCGAACGCATCCTGGCCGGCATTCCCGATCCGGTCGGAACCTTTTACCGCTACTCGCTGGCGGCGTCGCGGCTGCGCCGCAAGCGGCAGGAGGCTGCATGAGCCGGCAGATCGTCATCGATCCCGTCACCCGCCTGGAAGGCCACGGCAAGATCGACATCTTCGTGAACGAGGCGGGCCGAGCGGAGCGCGCCGTCTTCCAGGTGCCGGAGTTGCGCGGCTTCGAGAAGTTCGCCCAGGGCCGCCCGGCCGAGGAGATGCCGCAGATCACCTCGCGCATCTGCGGCGTCTGTCCCATGGCGCACCATATGGCCGCCACCAAGACGCTGGACGCGCTCTACCAGGCGGAGCCGCCTCCGGCGGGGAGGAGAATCCGCGAGTTGGCCTACAACGCGTTCATGGCCGAGGACCACGCGCTGCACTTCTACTTCCTGGGCGGCCCCGATTTCATCGTCGGACCGCAGGCTCCGGCGGCGCAGCGCAACGTGCTGGGCGTCATCGCGCGCGTGGGCGAGGAGGCGGGCCGCAAGGTGATCGCCGCGCGCAAGCGGCTGCGCGGTATCATGGCGGCCGTCGGCGGGAAGGCGATCCATCCCGTCATGGGGTTGCCCGGCGGCGTCGCCAAGCCGGTCACACACGAACAGCAACAGGAGTTCCAGGCCGCCGCGGAGGAAGCCGTCGAGTTCGCCCGATTCACCCTCGCCGCTTTCCAGAAGCTGGTGCTCGGCAACGCCGAGTACGTGGACCTGATCCGCTCGGACACCTTCACCCACCGGACCTACTACCTGGGGCAGGTGGACGATGACGGCCGGCCCAACTTCTACGACGGCAAGCTGCGCGTGATCGACCCGACGGGGGCGGAGTGGGCCACATTCGAGGCGGCCCGCTACGCGGACTACATTGGCGAGCACGTCGAGCCGTGGACCATGGTAAAGCTCTGCTACCTGAAGCCGGTGGGCTGGAACGGATTCGACGAGGGCGCCCAAAGCGGCATCTACGCGGTGGCGCCGCTGGCGCGGCTCAACGTCGCCACGGCGATGGCCACGCCCGAGGCCGAGGCGGCGCGGCAGCAGTTCTATTCGGTTCTCGGTCCGGGGCCGGTGCATCACACCCTCGCCACGCACTGGGCGCGCGTGATCGAACTGCTCCAGGCCACCGAGCGGATTCGGGAACTGGCCTCCGATCCGGAACTGACGGATCCCAACGTGCGGACCCTGCCAACCGCCGCGCCGGGCGAAGGCGTGGGCGTGGTCGAGGCGCCGCGCGGAACACTTATCCATCACTACACAACCGACGGGAAGGGGCTGATCCGCAAGGCGAACCTGATCGTCGCCACACAGAATAACGGCGCCCGCATCTCGATGAGCGTCGACAAGGCCGCGCGGGGATTGATCACCAACGGCCAGGTAACCGAGGGATTGCGGAACATGGTCGAAATGGCCTTCCGCGCCTACGACCCATGTTTTGGATGCGCCACGCATGCCCTGCCGGCCAGGATGCCGGTGGAGATTCGCGTGCGGAGAATCAAGGAGAAGTGAAATGGTAGCAACCACGATGCTGGCCGAGGTTCTTCACTCCTATCCGGAACTGGCCGAGCTTGCGCCGCCGCAGTTGGAAAAGCTGGGCGAGATGGCGCGCGATGTCCGCTTCCAGGCCGGCGATGTCATCTTCCGGGAAGGCGACGGCCGGAACGACTTCTACCTCATAGTGAGCGGTGCGGTGGCGCTGGAGATTCGCGCCGCCAGTCACACCATCCGGATCGAGACGCTCATGAATGGCGAGGAGCTGGGTTGGTCGGCCGCATTGCCCGACAGCAAGAAACACTTTCAGGCACGCGCCTTGAAGAACGTCCGCGCCCTGGCCTTCGAGGGCGAGCGCCTGCGCGAGTACTGCGACGAGGATCCGGAGTTCGGCTTCAAGTTCACGCGCTGGATGCTGAACGTGGTGGCGCAGCGGTTGCAGGCTACGCAACTTCAACTGCTCGACATGTACGGGCCGGGGGGGCGGAGCTGAAGCTCCGTGCGGGCTCAAGCCCGCCCTCCCTGCTTGCGCGCCAGTTGCCAGAGCAGGGGGAGGTTGGTGTCGTCCGAGGAGAGAAGCTCCAGCAGGAAGGTGCTGTTGGACAGGTACCAGCGCTCGCGGTTCGATTCGGCGGCGGAGCTTTCCTCGCCACGGAACGAGACGCCGCACAGGTCCTGGCCGATGGTTACTACTTCCAGGCCCGGCGCAGAAAGCAGGGTCATCAGGACGAAGTAATCCTCATTGTAATCGCCCAGCGCCTTACGTCCGGCCAGACGCCTTTGCGCGAGCGCTACCGGCAGGATCATGGCGCAGATGGGGACGCGGTTGACGCCATCGAACACCTGGAAAACATCCTCGGCACGGTAGTGCCAGGCGAAGCTGGGTGAGATGTCCCCGGCGGGCGATTCGTTGCGCGCCACGGCGTTACCGGTCAACAGCACGGGCAAATCGGGCAGCATGGAGCGCGAGGCGAAGACCATTGCTCCGGGGAGCATGTAGTCGTCGTCGTCAACGAACCAGATGTAGTCGGTCGAGGCCTGCTCGATGGCGGCCAGCAGCAGGTCGGCGCGCGAGTGGCGTCCGGGGCGGGGAGCGTGGCGGAGGCAGTCCACGCCGGGCGCGGCCTGGTCCGTGTCGGTCACGAGAAGGACGCGGCAATCGAGGAACGGCGCGGCGGCCTGCGCGGCGACGGCGATGGAGTCGAGAGCCCGGCGCAGCAGAAGGGGCCGCTTGAATTGCGTGCGGCAGCAGATGGTCACGCTTGGCCTGCGGCCGCGGGTGGCCACAAGGGCCGCATCGTAGAGGGAAATCAGATCGGCGCGCGGACGGCCGGCGCGCGGGTCGAGAGCGGCGTAGTCGACGGCTTCGCTCAGGTCGAGGACCCCGTCGGCGGTCGGGAGCCGGTCGTTGAGGAAACGATCGCGCCAGTACTGGTGAAAGGCGTCGCCGGCGGCGGATTCGGATTCGGCGGTTCTGATGGCGAGCAGGCGGCGGTCGGCCAGTGGGACGATGCCGGAGGTTAGCGCGGCGAGAGAGATGGCCAGGCCGGCGGGCGCGTCGTTCAGGTCGTGGCGGGCGAACGCCTCGGGCTTGAGGAGCAGAAGGTCGTCGTCGAGGGTGAGAAGCGGCCGCGGGCCGGCGCCGGTGTGGAGGCCCGGCAGGTGCCGGAAGCGGGTGTAGTCGACCACCTGGCCGTCCCAGGCCGCGCCGCGATTGCCGCAGACGATCCAGCCGGGCCATTGCCGGTCGAGGTCGGCGATGAGATCGGCAACGGCGCTCTCGAACCCGACGCCGAACCAGATGTCCTCGCGGCAGACGATGAGAGGTCCGGCGCCGGCGTCGCGCACATACTCCAGGAGGGCACTCGCCGGAAGCACGGGAACGACTTCGAGACCCGGATAGTGCGAGGCGCGGTCGAGCCACTCGCGGCGCGAAGCCCCGGATGAGCAGAGAACGAACAGGCGCAACCGTGCATCACCCATTGAGCACCCCGGGACGCGGGTCGTGGAACTGGGCGAAACCAGTGATGCGGATCTTCACCGGGGCGGAGCCAGGTTCGATCTTCAACCGCTTCAAGGACGGACGCAGTTCCTCGTAGGCCGCGATCACAGCGTTCTGGAGCGCCGGCGGGTACGGCGTACGACGGAGCCAGTCCCGCGCCACCTGCTCGCCGACGGCGCCGAAGAACTTCCAGGCCAGAGCGAGAAAGCTGCGTCCGGCAAGGAAATCCTCGGCGTAGTGGCGGCCGGCGTGCCGGAGATGGAGACCGGTGGAGTGATAGCAGACGGCGCGCGGCTCGTAGTGGACGGGCATCCGGTTGAGCCAGGCCCGCCAGCTCAGGTCCACGTCCTCGAGATAGAGGAAGTACGCGGGATCGAAGCCGCCCAGCCTGCGAAAGGCCGCGCTGGAGATCAGGCAGAAGGCGGCGCTGGCCCAGGGAGTTTCGCCGGTGGCGGCGTCGAACTCTTTGGGATGCTCCTGCGGCCACTGGCGCGCTTCGACAATGGCGGCGCCGCCGGCGCGGTAGCTTTCCACCAGCCGCTCCAGGCAACCCGGCATTGGAAACGAATCCGGGTTCACCAGCAGGAAGCACTCGGCGGGCTGAGCGGATTCGAACAGGAAATTGACGGCCTCGCCGAACCCGATGCGTCCGGGCCCGCGGCGCGACGACCAGTCGGTGACGGGTAGAACAGCGTTGTCCCAGCCGGCCAGGGGCGTGTTGGAGTCGTAGTTGAGCAGATGAAGCGTCAAGGGAACCGCGGCCTGCTGTTCCACCAGCGCCGGGATGAGGAACCGCCGCGCCAGTTCCGTTTCCGCCGGTCCGCAGACTATGAAGACCGGCACGGCAGCATCGGCGCTGAGCCCACCATTCCGCCACTTTGCCGGGGTACCGGTTTCCCAGAGCGACAGTCGCGCGGAACCATCATCCCCCTGGCGCAGAGCCATGCAATCCACCGGCGACGACTTCAGGCATTGCCGCAGGGCTTTCCGGCCGCGGGCCTTCGAGCCGGCATTGAGGCGGTTGTGCCATGCCTCGTCGAACCAGGGCGGCAGCGGCGCGCCGGGGTTGTCCAGGAAACGAAACAGATCGCTGCGGGGGTGCGGACGCCGGCCCTCCTTGCGCCCCCAAAGCAGGTAATGCCAAAGAGGCGGAATGCGGCTACGCGCCACGTCCGGGTTTTGCTGCACATAGAACGCCCGGCTGAAACGGGGAAATGGGAACATCGGCTGTGCCTGCTACCAGTTCACGGTCTTGCCGGGAGTGAGTGACAGGACTTCGGCCCCAGCCAGCCTGGCCAGCTCATCCGGCCGGCCGGTCAGCGGCGGGAAGGTGCCGAAATGCATCGGGATAACCTGCTTGACCTTGAGCAAGCGGCAAGCGGCGGCCGCCTCGCGCGGACCCATGGTGAACAGGTCACCGATGGGAAGGAAGGCCAGCTCGGGCTGGTAGAGCTCCGCGATGAGCGCCATGTCGGAAAAGACGTTGGTGTCGCCGGCGAAGTAGACCGCGCGGCCGTCGTCGAAGCGGAGGACGTAGCCGCAGGCTTCCCCGCCGTAGACGAACTGGCCGTCGTCGAGGATGCCGCAACTGTGGATGGCATGGGTCATGGTTACAACCACAGAGCCCACCTGCTGCGTGCCGCCCTTGTTCATGGCCGAGCAGTTCTTGACGCCCTTGCTCTCCAGCCAGCCGCAGGTTTCGAAAATGGCCACCACTTTGGGAGAGAAGCGTTTGGCCAGGGGCACGGCGTCGTGGATGTGATCGAAGTGGCCGTGAGAGATCAGCATCGCGTCGAGCCGCGAGATCTTGTGGGTCTTGGGATAGCTGGGATTGCCGTCGATCCAGGGGTCGAGAAGGAGGACTTCGCCGGCGGCGGTTTTCAACTCAAACGTGCCGTGTCCGAGCCAGGTGATATCAAGCATGGGGACCTTCCTGGACAAGATTCTCGCACGCCGCCCCCAATGGAATCACCTGGATCGTTCCGGAACCCCGGTTGGCTTCGGCATGGAATTTCGTGCATCATAGTGGAGGGACCCATGAGAACACTCACTCTGTTACTGGTTGCATTGCTCATTTCCGGTTTCGCCTTTGGCGCGTCCGAGGAGGGCTACGTCAAGGCACGGGGAAAGCCGACTGGGGCTGGGCTTTTTGTTGACGGGAAGTACATTGGACCGGCAGGCCGCTTTACCGTGCCGGAGAAGTACAAGGTCGCCGCCGGCGAACACGAAATCACGCTCAAAGACCCCCGGTATGAGGACTACAGCACCAAGGTGACGGTGCGGCCGGGCAAGACCACGAAGTTCGGGTACAAGTTGAAGAAGCTGGAGCCGCCCAAGGGACCCTTCGGGCGCCTGCGGTTTGGCGGCGACGGCGCGGAGTCGTTCATCTCGGTTACGGCGGGCGACACCGGCCCGGTCTACATCAACGACAAGTTCTGGGGCTTTGTGGACGAACTGAACAATGCCGGCGGGGGCATTTTGCTACCGGCGGGCGAATACCAGGTACGGGCTGA
>CAYOTD010000328.1:0-6184 GCA_964406685.1 uncultured Solibacteraceae bacterium
TGGCACTGGTCGTCCTCCATTGGCTCACCCGGGTGCCGGCCGTCTCGGCCGCGGACTTGCTCCAGCGCGCGGCGCGATCCGAAGCCGCGGCCCTGGCCGGGCTGGCCCGGCCCGTGGTCCGCCAGACGGTTGAAATCCGCGCGGGCAACAGGAAGATTCGCCGGACGATCTATCGCGACACCGCCACCCGCCGCACGGCAAGTCCCGGCCAGGCGCCGGCCGACGCCGCCCTGGAGCGCGCCTTCCTCCTGGCCGGCGTGCCGTGGGACAACCCCCTTTCCGCCAGCGCGTACGATGCTTGGAGGACGCGGCAACACATCGCGGAAGAGCGGACCTCTCCGGCGCGCCTGCCCGGCGGCGCGGACGGTGTCGCGCTCACCACGGCCACGCGCGGCGCGGCGGCCGTCTCCGAGGCCTCGCTCGTGGTAAGGGTTGCCGACTGGCACCCGGTGCGCCGCACGTTCCGGCTGCGGGATGGCGGCGATGCAGGAGATTTCGAGTGCACGGAACTGGCGTTCTCGATTGTTCCGATCGAGCGCGTCGAGCCGGGGGTGTTCGCCGATCCCGCATCCGCCGTGGCGGCGCCCTCTGCACCGGCGCCGCTCTCCGCCCCGGTCGCGACGGCGGTCGAGGTTCCGCTGGAACGGCTTGTCGACGCGCTGTACCGGTTGCACCTGGCCGGGGCCTGCCTGGGCGAGGGGATCGAGGTCACCGAGGAACGGGATTGCCTCCGCATCACCGGCCGCGTCGACGACGAGCGGCGAAGAATCGAGATCCTCGACGCCGTATCGGGTCTTTCGGGGGTCCGGGCGGACATCCGGGCCTTCGACGAAGGCGCAGGCGCCGGGGGCGGAACTGCGACCACTCTGGTGATCGAAGGCGAAGCGGCTCCGGCTGGCCGCGCCCTTCGGACGTATCTTGAGCGGACCCTTCCCGCGCGCGATGCCGCCAAGACCGCCGCAAAGCTATCGGATGAGGCGGTAGACATGTCGCGCGCCATGGTGCAGCACGCGTGGTCGTTGCGCCGTCTGGCGGAACGCTTCCGGCCGGATCAGGTAGCGGCGCTTCCCGAGCGGTCGCGCCTGGAACTGGAACGGATGGTCTCGGACCATCGCCAGGAAGTGAGCCGGCGGGTCACGGCGGAGTCGAAACTGCTGGCGCCGTTGTTCGAGGCGTTCTCGGCGATCGATCCGGCGGTCGCGGCCTGGGAGCCGCCCCGCCCCTCCTGGCCGGGAAACGCTCTGGATCTGTTCGCCGAAGTGGAGGCGATCGATCGCGGTCATTGGCGGCTGTTCGCCGGTCCGGAAGCCGCCGGCGCGGAGTTGACGGCGCTCTCGCGCGATCTGCACGCGCGGCTGGAAGGCCTGCGGCGCCATTTCGCCGCGCACGGGACTGAGATCCGCTTGGACCATACACGCTGATAAGGAGACGAACTAAGTACATGCAACGCGGAATCGTTGTACTCGCTATCTTTCTGGCCTCTGCGCCCGTTTTCGCGCAGACGGCCACGGGCACGATCCAGGGCACGGTTGTCGACGCTTCGGCGGCCAGCGTCCCGGACGCCAGCGTCACGATCTTCAACGTGAAGAACGGGACGTCCGTGCTGCGGAAGACCAGTTCAGACGGACGCTTCGTGGCGCCGTTCCTGCAACCCGGCGAGTACCAGGTCACGGTGGAGAAAGCCGGCTTCGAGCGCTTCCGCCGCAGCGGCATCAAGCTGAATGTGCAACAGAACCTGGAGCTGGAAATCCACTTGAAGGTTGGCGACGTCTCCACCACCGTGATGGTGGAAGCCACGCCCCCGCCGCTGGACACGGCCACCACCAGCGTAGGCACCATGATCGAGAACAAGCGGATCATCGATCTCCCTTTGAACGGGCGGAGCGTTTTCGGACTGGCGGGTCTCGCGGTGGGCGTCAACACGCAGGGAGGAGGCGCCACACCGCAGATCGGCGGCGGGCGGGCCGGGACCAGCGACATCCTTATCGACGGGATCACCACCGAGTACCCCAGCGGCAACAACGGTGTGTCTGACGGCGGATACGAGCCCCAGGTCGATGCCGTGCAGGAGTTCAGCGTGCAGGTCAATGCCCTGGCCGCGGAGTACGGGCGGTTTGGCGGCGGAATCATCAACGTCGCCATGAAGGCCGGCACCAATGCCATCCACGGCACGGCCTACGATTTCCTCCGCAACAGCAAACTCGACGCCAACGGCTTCTTCGCCAACCGGTCCGGCATCGCCAAGGGGAGCTTCAAACGCAATCAATGGGGCGGCACCGTCGGAGGTCCGATCACGGTGCCCGGCCTGTACAGCGGGCGGGACCGGACCTTCTTCTTCTTCGGCTTCGAGGGAACCAATCCGCGGCAGCAGAGCATTTACACCGCCACCGTTCCCTCCGCCGCATGGCGCGGCGGCGACTTCGCCGACTTGAGAAACGCCTCCGGTGCGCCCATCACGTTGTACGATCCGCTCACTTCCCGGGACGATCCTGCGGCGCCGAACGGGTGGAGCCGCACCCCGTTCGCAGGCAACCGCCTCCCCGCCGGCCGCCTGAGCCCGGTGGCGGTAGCGATGATGAAGTACTTCCCGGAAGCCAATACGGCGCCGGTGAACCAGTACACGCTCAGCAACAACTACGTTGTCGCCGGTACGCCCATTTCCAATACCTACCGCATCGATCCCCGCATCGACCACAACTGGACGCAGTGGTGGCGCGCCTTCGTCCGCGCGTCGGTGCTGTGGGCCAACGCTCGCAACCCGATGTACTACGGCAACATCGGCACGCCCACCAACCGCAGCAGCAGGAAGCACGTTCAGGCTTCGTTTGACAACACGTTCACTGTTCGGCCGACCCTGATCGCGAATGTCCGCTACGGCGCCAACTGGTTCAGCCCGTTCGCCACCGTCCACTCCGACGGCTTCGACCTGACGTCGATCGGACTGCCGAAGTACTACGACGACAGGGCCGCCCTTCAGGGCCGGGAGATCCCGACCATGAGCTTCAGCGGTTTCTCCACCCTGGGCGGCGGCGGCTGGAACCGGTACAAGGCCATTTCCTCGTCCTCGCAGATGCTTACCGGCAGCATCACCAAGATCCTGTCACGCCACACGATCAAGGCGGGCGCCGAGTTCCGCGTGATGCTCGTCAACCAGGTTGGCAATCTCGGATATGCCTCGGGGCAGTTCTCCTTCAGTTCCGGGTGGACCCAGAAGGCTATCAGCACCAACGCGACGGAGGGCTTCTCTTTGGCCTCCTTCCTGTTGGGCCTGCCCGGTGGTGGCTCCTTCCCGCACGGGAACGACCCGGCGGCGTCGAACCACTACTATGCCGGTTTCCTTCAGGACGACTGGAAAGCCACCCGCCAGCTCACGATCAACATCGGGCTTCGCTACGATCTGGATGCCCCCCGGACCGAGCGATACAATCAACTGAACTACTTCGACCTTTCGGCCGTCTCGCCGCTGATGGGCAAAGTGGCCGCCAGCGCCTGCGCGTCTTGCGGCGACCTCCGCGGCGCCATGCGCTTCGTGGACAACAACAATCGCCGCCAGGTATCCACGGATTTCAACGACATCGGTCCACGAATCGGCTTCGCCTACAACGTTCTGCCTGACACCGTCCTGCGGGCGGCCTACGGCATCTCGTACGCGCCAACGGCCGTTGGAGCAGCCGCCAACGGCGGCGACGGAGCGGACGCCTACCGCAGTTCCACCGGTTTCGCCGGCACGTACGATTCGGGACGGACCATCTATGCCACGCTCAGCAATCCCTATCCGGATGGATTCAACCTGCCGCCGGGCAGGACCCTGGGCGAATCGACCTTCATCGGCATGGACATCGCAAGCTGCCTGTTCGACGGCTGGCGCAATCCCTACATCCAACAGTGGAACGCGACGCTTCAGCGGGTCCTTCCGGGCGGGATTGTCGCCGAGTTAGGGTATCTCGGCAGCCACGGCATCGGATTGGTGGACGGCGACGGAGCCATCCGCTACGACCAGTTGCCCGCTTCCGCCATGTCGCTCGGCGCGAAGCTCACATCTCAGGTCGCGAACCCGTTCTATGGCATCATCACGAATCCTCTTTCCTCGCTGAGCAAACCGGCGATCGAGTACCGCCGGGTCATCAAACTGTTTCCCCAGTACACGACGGTCCAGTCCTACCGGAAACCGGTTGCCAGCTCGATCTACCACGCCATGACCGTGCGCGTCGACAAGCGTTTCGCGAAGGGCCACAGCTTCCTGATCTCCTATACCGCGGGAAAGCTGATCGACGACGCGTCGCAAGGGGTGAACTACCTCGGACAGATCTACGGGTCGAAGCTCGACTTCTACAACCGGCGCCTGGAGCGCTCGATCTCGTCCATCGACGTACCCCAACGATTCGTGGCGAGCTACGTCTTCGAGCTTCCGTTCGGTCGCGGCCGGCGCTTCCTGCGAGATCTGCCCAAGTCGGCCGAGATCTTCCTTGGCGGATGGCAGGTGAACGGAATCACCACGTTTGCCAGCGGCACGCCCGTGCTCATCTTCCCGTTCACGAACAACACCTACATCTTCAGCGGCCAGCGCCCGAATTCCACCGGCGCCAAGGCGAGACTGACCGGAGGAACCACCGCGGCGCGCCTCAGCCGGTGGTTCGATACCAGCGCTTTCACCCAACCCTCCGACTACACGTTCGGCAACCTCGGCCGGACCGTGCCGGATCTTCGCAATCCGGGCATCAATGCGACGGATCTCTCCTTCTTCAAGAACATTGCTGTGTGGGGGGAGCCTCGCGTCAATCTTCAGTATCGGGTCGAGATGTTCGGCGCCTTCAATACGCCCCAATGGGGCCAGCCGGGCAACACGCTCCAGAGCGGCACGTTCGGCGTGATCAGCAGCGCCTCGGGGTCACGCCAGATCCAGATGGCGCTCAAGCTGATCTGGTAGCGTTGACGGAATGAGGTCCACGTCGATGGCAAGACGGGTTCACCTTCCCCTCGTCGCTCTCACCGCGGCGATGATCGGAGCGGGACAGAGTGCGCCGCCGTCCGACGATCCCTACTTTCCCGCGGAACAGGCGTCCGGGGAGGCCGGTCTCGTCTGGCCGCGGCTGGTCGCGGTGCGCGGGCCTGCGGTGGTTCTGTCGCGGCGGGGAGAACGGGCGCGCGAAGTCGCCATTGGCGGCCGGTATGCCGGTTTCGAGTTGGTTTCCGTGCTGGCCGGTCCGGAACCGGTGGCCGTTCTGGAACGGAACTTCGACCGCTGGGGAGTTTTCGGGTATGTCGGCGCCAAGGGGCTGACAGCGAAGATCCGGAAGGCCGTCGGCGGCATCGAGAAGATTCCGACCGCGCGCGCCCCTCTGGAGGAGGCCCACTACGCGGGAATCCTCCGCGCGGAGCAGGACGTGCTCGGCCGGCGTGCGCTCGCCGGCGGCGGCGAGGCCTCCTACGGCGCGCTGGTGAACCTGCTGCCTCCGTTGGACAGCTACACGTTTCTCGGTACCGTCTCCTCGCCGAAGAAGATCATCGTCCATCCGGACGGGCGGCTTGGCTCGGGCAGGATCAAGCGGACCGATCCCGAGCAGGTGTGGTTCGACCCATGGCAGCACATCCCGGGGGGGGCCGATCTCAAGCCGCGGGCCGCCACACTGGCGGCGAAGAAGGGACTGGCCGGGGGGTATCTTCCGGTTGTGGATTTCGCCTTCTACGAACCGTCCGTCCCCGCCGGCTTCGAGGAGATCGCCTTCGCGGCGGGGGACGAAGCGCGGCTCCATATTCGTCTGCGCATGTTGGACGGAACCCGGCGGTACTGGACGGTGGCGGGTGAACCCCGGCCCTCGGACAACGCCCGATTCTACTCCGAGCTGCTGGCTGTTCATCGGGAGTGGGAAGAACGCCTGGCGACAGGCGCCGGCATCCAGGCGCCCGAAGCGCGGGTGACGGAGGCCGCCAGGGCCGCTATCGTCCGCGCGCTGATCTCCTATGCCGGAACGCATCCGAAGTACGGCGTGCAGACTTATGGCGAAAACATCCACGACGCCTTCCCTCCGACGACGGTGCTGCTGAACTCGCTCCTGCTCGATTGGGGATTTCTCCCGGAGGCCCGCGAACGTCTGGGTTACTACCTGTCCCGCTTCGTCAAGCAGGACGGGACGTTTGACTACTATGGCCCCGCCGTCACCGAGTACGGACAAATGCTGGCGCT
>CAYOTD010000329.1:0-6178 GCA_964406685.1 uncultured Solibacteraceae bacterium
GGCGAGCTGCTCTTGGCCCCTGCCCGCGTGGGCGGCTCGCGCCGCGCCACGGCCGCGTCCCAATCCGGCCGGTTGCCTTCGTGCAGGGTGCGCTTCAGCGGGATTCCGGCATAGGAGAAGATGGCGGTCATGTCGCCGAACGAGTAGATGAACCCGTCGTCCGGGCGCGCGTTCGCTTTCAGATATTCGGCCGCTTTGCGCGTCCAGGCGCGCCGCGTGTCCGAGTTCACCTGCGACTCCTTCCACGTGATCCAGGATTCCCACCCAGCCCGCCAGTCCGGCCGCCACAATCACCAGCGCCGCCGCCGGGCGCCACCGCCGCGGGGCGAGGGTCACCAGCGCCGCCGCCGCCAGCGCGGCCAGCGGGAGCGCCGCCATGCCGTAGCGCGTGTTGTAGTAGCTGAACGGCCACATGTGCGGGACGAAGATCGGCGTGCCCGAGGAGTACATGCTGGGAACGTAGAACGCCGGCGGCAGCGCCAGCAGAAACAGCGGCCAGATCTTTCGCCGGGCGATGGCGATGACCGCGCCCGCCCCGGCCAGCCACAGCAGTCCGGTGTTCAGGCAGAGCCGCGCCGCCTCGCGGTAGTAGATGCCGGCCAGTTCCCAATCGCCGTCGCCGGGATAGCGGGACATGCCCTGGGCGAGGGCGCGCTCGTAGATCGCCTTGGCCGAATAGGGGCCGTTGTAGAACTCCAGCAGGTTGCTGTATCCGTACAGGTTGTGCCCCAGCCAGAACACCGCCCCGGCGCTGGCCACCGCGCCGTAGAGCACGGCCATCGCCAGGCGGCGCTTCTTTGCCGCCAGCAGGAAATACAGGGTCACGAACGGAATCAGGATCCAGGCCTCGTAACGCGTCAGGGTGGCGGCCGTGGTGGCAAGACCCGCGGCGGCGGCCTTGTACCATGCCGGGTTGTCTCCGAATGCCACGCTTGAGTAGAGCAGCGCGCCGAGGGCGGCATACAGAACCGCCTCGGTCATGGCGAGGGATTGCAGGTAGAGCAGGTTCGGGTTCAGGGCGAACAGGGCGGCGGCGGCCGCCGCCGGCGCCGCGCCGTCGTAGACGCGCCGCGCCGCCAGGTAGAGGAACACTCCCGCCAGCACGTAACAGATGGCGGAGGCGAACCCGCCGGCCAGCCCGTTGTGCCACCACTCGTCGTTGCCCACGAAGGGCAGCATCAGCACGTGCGGCAGCGGGAGCCAGGCCGAACCGATCTGCTCGTAGCCGGGCGTGCGCGAGTCGATCAGGCGGCGGGCGATGTTCAGGTGCGCCTGGGCGTCGCCGTAGTACAGCAGGTAGCCGTGGCGGACGAACCACACCAGTGCCGCCCCACTGGCCGCCGTCAGGCACAGCAATACGGCGAGCGTCTCCCCCAAGCCCGCCCCGCGGTTGGTTCGAGACTTCTTCAGAAGGCCGTGAATTGCCGGAACTCCTCGAAGCGCGCGTCGATTTCAGCGCGGGTCAGCGTCCGGAACCGGTCGACACCGAACCGCTCGCAACAGAAGCTGCCCATGACCGAGCCGTAGATCACCGCGCGGCAGATCTCTTTCCACGCGCCGTCCTCGGCCTTCACGCCCTGCCGGGCCAGGTGGCCGATGAAGCCGCCGGCGAAGGAATCGCCCGCGCCGGTGGGGTCGAAGACCTGTTCCATCGGGTAGGCCGGCGCCAGGAACACGCGGTCGCCGTGGAACAGCATGGCGCCGTATTCGCCGCGCTTGACGATGAGGGTCGAGGGGCCCATGTCCAGGATCGCCCGCGCCGCGCGGCGCAGGTTGCTCTCGCCCGCCAACATGCGCGCCTCGCTGTCGTTGATCATCAGGCAATCCCAGTTGCGGATGGCGGCCAGCAGTTCTTCGCGGAAATCCCGGATCCAGTAGTTCATCGTGTCGCCGGCCGCGAACTTCAGATTCGTCATCTGCGACCGAACCCCCGCCTGGAGAGCCGGCTGGATGTTGCCCAGCAGCAGGTACCCCCGGCCGCGGTAGTGCGCCGGGAGGGCCGGCTGGAAATCCGCGAACACGTTCAGGTCGGTGCGCAGCGTCGTCCGGTCGTTCATGTCGTCGCTGTAGACGCCGGCCCAGAAGAAGGTCTTGCCCGGCTTGGTTTCCAGCCCCGCCAGGTCGATCCGCCTGGAGGCCAGAAACTCGCGGTCGGCGGCGTCGAAATCCTCGCCCACCACGGCCACGATGCCGACCTCGGTGAAGTAACTGGCCGCCAGGGAAATATAGGTGCATGCTCCGCCGAGCATGCGGTCGACTTTCCCGTGCGGGGTCTCCACCCCGTCATAGGCGACCGATCCAACCACAATCAGCGACATAAGCTTTGATTGTAGGGCACCGGTTCGCCGCGGCGCAGCATGGACGATGAACCTGAGTCGCGGGGATGAGACTTCAGCGGGACTTCAAGCGGCTGGCAGCGGCGCCGCCCGCGGGCTTCGCGAAGATCTGGCCTGCCAGGTCCGGATGCAGGAATACCGCGACGATCAGGGGCGAAGCGTACGGAACGACGGTGGTAACCAGGTAGTAGGTCAATTCCCGGCCCCATTGCGACAGAGCGGTTGCATCCGGACGGATTCTGGCCAAGACGTTGTACGCGTTAACCTGCGCGAAAAGGGCGATGGAAACAACTCCGATCGCCACCTGTGCCAGCGACCCGGCCAGCAAGGCGCGGATGCGCGGCCGGCGCTCTATCGCCAGCGCGACCGCCCAGTAGATTGGCAGGCTGACCGTGAATGTAGCGACGTCCCAGGCGGACACCGTGAAGTCCAGCGAGTCGATGCGCGTGGCGCCGATGCGGCGGAGGACCTCGGCAGGCGAATCGCTGACCGGGACGTGGAAGTCCCAGTCACCCGAAGGCTTGCTGACGATCGCGGCGTCGCTCATCAGACCGAAGAAGACGTTCGTGGCCGTCAGCATCCCCAGCGACAGCGTGCTTTGCAGTCCGAACCACCACACGCTGAGCATCAGGATCAGCAGCGCGGAGGCGCGGAGCAGGAACCGGCGGGGGTCAGCCGGCCGCATCCGGCACCGCTGTCGGATGGTGCATCATGCGAACCCACATCCAGAACACCACCAGGGCGTCGAGCATGATCAGGCTCTCCCAAAGGTAGGCGTGGGCAAGCTCGAACCATTTCATGCTGTACTGCCCCAGGTAGAACAAACTGATGAAGCGGATGAGGTTGACCGCCTGCAAGGCCATCACTCCGGCAAGCATGCCTTTCACCTTCCATGTCCAGGACGCCGGAAACGCAAGCATCGCCGACCAAAGCAGGAGAGTCACATTCACGCCATTGCAGCCGTCCTTCATTTCAATGGCGAATCCGTTGAATGGAGAGCGGATCACAGCTCCGTCTACCAGCACGCGACCGCCGGCCCCGTGGATGAGCGCAGCCGATACCTGGACCAATCCCACGGAGAATCGATCCGCCGCCGGCCTGGAAAACGGCGCACGCAACGCGCCGAAGGCGAGCGCCGCAAGGATTGCGAATACCACCACGAAGCGCGCCGGGCGTACGCCTGGAACCGGCGTAGTAGCGACCTCCGCCTGGGCGCGCTTCGCCCTTCTCATGCAGGTCTTCGCCGCCCGACCAGAACGGCGCCGGCGGCCGCAAGGAGTATTAAGAGCCCTGCCAGCGCCGCGTCTCCTAACAGGGGAGTTGCCACCGGTGACGATATTGGCGCCGGGGCGGGAGTCGCGAAGCGGAACTGCGCCAGGGCAAAGCCATTCGCTCCCGACGGCGAGGTCACCACTACCCTGTCGATGGGAGTCGTGCTCGTCGCCGCGAACAGCCTGGCCCCGGCATTGCCGTTGACGTCTTGCGAGATCGATCCCAGCAAGGTGCTCCCACTGTAAAAAGTAGCCCCGATCGTGAACAAGCCAAAAGTGTCCGGTTCAATCTCGAAGCCGAAGATTCCAGTCGGCGAGGACAGATCGATCGTCAACGAGGTAAGCGAGGTGTATCTCGCAAGCACTCGAGGAGTGGAACTCTCGGTGTCAGGGGGAGATCCCCAGGTTGACCAGCCACTGACGCCGACGGTTGCAGCGGTCAACGCCGTCGAGAAACCAAGTGTTTGGCCAGAACCGGACAACGAAGACACGCTTGTTCCGTTCGGAGCAGTGATGGATACCAACGACGTGGCCCCAGTGTAGGATACCGTCGGCGACGGAATCACTGTGAACTGTCCCAGTAGAGGGAAACTAATCAACACCGCAGGGAGTGCCACCCTTCTCACCGGCAACCTCCTGTTTCGATATGCGAGCAGTATATCACTCTCACAGAGCATCGCAAGAACGATTTTTCGCAGAAATCCGGTTTTTTGTTTCGTGGCGGCGCGAATCAGGGAGCGGTCACACTTGTGGATCTCAGCGCTTCCAGGGTTCGACGATCCAGTTGCCGGGGGCGAGTTGGACGCCGGCGATCAGCTCCGAGCCCAGCAGCACCCGCTCCGGCGCGCTGCCCGCTGCCGGGCGCAGGCTGTAGAGGGTGTTCTCATCCACCGTGTACCACTCGGGGAATTCGTTCAGCCGGACCCAGTTGCGGGTGAAGTTGAGGACCCGGCGGTGGCGCGCGAAATCGAAACGCAGCACGGCCGGCGCCGGCGCCTCGAACGACAGGCACAGGCGAGCGCCGTCGCGCGCCGCGCCCACGCGCATCCCCGGCTTCCAGTGATCCGGGCGGACGCCCTGGCTGTTCATGTAGGCGTAGAGCAGCGCCGTGCGGTTGAAGTTGCCTTCGCCATACCAGTCCTCGATGCGGCCGTCCGGGCGCTGCATGGAGAGCATCAGCCGAATCTCCGACTCGATCCACTCCCGCGCCTGGGGAACGGGCTCGCGGTTGTAGAGGTAGATCGCGCCTTCGATGGAATCGGCGTAGCCGTCGAATCCGCCCAGCCCCGGGATGCGCTCGCGCTTGCTGGGCTCCCAGGCGTAGTTGCGGTATTTCGGCAGGTTCGACAGCACGCGGCGAACGGCGTCGCGGTACCTGGTCTCGCCGGTGCACATGTAGTAAGTGTAGACGGCGCCGTAGACGTAGCCCCAGTTGTCGGCCAGCCGGTCGTTGGCGGGCCTCAGCGTTACCACGTCCACCGCGTTGTAGAGCATGCCGTCCGCGTTCGCCGACTCGAGGATGCGATCCAGCATCCTCCCCACCACCGGCCGGTAGCGGCGCGCGCGCGGCGTGTCGAGTTGTGTCTCCAGCGCCAGCAGCAGCGTCAGGCCGACGATGGCCTCGTTGCCGTGATCGCGGAGCTTCATCTGGGTGTCGCCGGCGTGCCGGCCGAAATCCCACTTAAGCGTCGGCAGGCCGTGCGAGCCGGGTAGCACCTCTTCGACGTAGGCGTCGCCGATGCGCCGCGCCCAGTCGAGATAGCGCGCCTCTCCGGTCATCGCCGCCAGCCGCACCAGCGCCTGGAGAAAGTCGCCGTTCAGCTCCGCATCCGACGCCGGCAGCCGCCCGAAGCGCGTCTCCACCGGCGCCTGCTCCATCGCGCCGGCGATCATGTCCGCCATGCGGTGGAACCAGGGCGTGCGGCCGAGGTACTCGGTGACGCTCAACAGCCCATCCTTGGCGTACTCGCCGGCGCCGAACAGACTGGGGGGGCCCAGTACTCCCGTGGACAGAGTGAGGTTGCCGGGAACCGCTCCCTTGACGTTGGTGTAGCGCACCTCGTTGCGCAGCATCTCCATCATTCGCCCGCGATAGACGTCCGGGTCCGTGAGTTCGGCCGTGAGGATCAGGTAGGGATACAGGTCGGCCCCCGAGTTGTGGGGCGTGTAGACCCACTTGGCGCGCTCCAGGCGGGGGACGTCGGGCAGCAGCAGTGTCTTGGGATCGGCCAGTTCCAGCCAAGCCTTCAGCAACCGTTGAGATCCGGAGACCGCGGCCTCGAACCGGGCGCCGTTGCGGTGGGCTTCGGCGAAGACGTCCTGACCGGCGGCCTCGGCGGGCGACGCCGCCAGCGAAGCCAGGAGCAAGGCGACGATGGCTCTCATCGATTCTCGAGCACCTTCGTGGTTCCGCCTCGAGTCAGGTTGATATCCATGTTGGGCTGGTTCTTCTCCCAGGCGCCCGCCGTGAAATCGGGAATCTCGATGGAATTCGACCGGTGCAGCACGGACCATTCGCTCAAGGGTACAACGGAACTCCAGGCGGCGGCGTCGTAGACGTCCTGATCGAGC
>CAYOTD010000330.1:0-6168 GCA_964406685.1 uncultured Solibacteraceae bacterium
CGGATTTCAACGCTTTGTTCGAGCAGGCCACCGTGCAGATTCCGCCGGTGGCAGCCAAACGCAAGGAGAAGACAGTGGCACAGCAATCGGCGTTCGCCGTCGGACTGATCGAAACCCAGGGTTTCACGGCGGTTTTCGAGGCCATCGACACGGCGGTGAAGACCGCGGCGGTGGAGGTGCTGGCGCGCGAGAAGTTGGGCGGAGGCTACATCACCGTGCTCATCAAGGGCGACGTCGCCGCCGTCACGGCCGCCGTCGAAGCGGGCAAGGCGCGCGTGGATGGACTGGGCAAGCTGATTGCCGCGCACGTCATCCCCAGCCCCTCGCAGGCGGTGCTGTCGCTGCTGCCGAAATTGTAAAAGAAGTCCCAGCCCATGTTGTGGGAGAACCCAGTCAAGAAAGCCCTCCAGGAGGGGAAGCCGGTGGTGGGGCTGACCGTGTCGGTGCCCAGCGCCGACATCGCGCTCCAGGGCGCACGGCTCGGATTCGACTTTCTCTGGATCGAGATGGAGCACAGTGCGATCACCCTGGAATCCGCGCGCAACATGATTCTGGCGATTCAGGGCACCAACACCGTCCCCATCATTCGCGTGCCGGTTAACGAGCTGTGGACCGCCAAGCGCGCCCTCGACATCGGAGCCCTCGGCGTCGTCTTCCCCTTCACTTCGACACCCGCGCTCGCCCGCCAGGCGGTGGCGGCCTGCAAGTACCCGCCGCTGGGCCGCCGCGGCTCCGGCGCGTCGCTGGCCGCGCAGCGCTGGCCCGCTCCTCAGGGCTACGCGGACTTCGCCGACAGCAACGTCCTGGTGATCGTCATCATCGAGCAGAAGGAGGCGGTCGAGCGCGTCGACGAGATCGTCTCGGTGCCGGGCGTCGATGTCGTCTTCATCGGGCCCAGCGACCTGTCGCACTCCTACGGCTTCCGCGGCCGGCAGACGCCCGAAGTGAAGGAAGCCATCGCCAAGGTGGTGGCCGCCTGCAAGCACCACGGCGTCCCAGTGGGCCGCACGGCGAGCGCCGCCGACATCGCCGAATACATCGAGGCAGGCTTCCGGTTCTTCCAGGGGCCGAGCGAGCTGACCCTCATGGCCGCCGGCGCGCAACCGCTGCTCCAGCGGTAACCCTCACAAGAAAAAACCGCTCCCCCGGTCGCGGAACTGAGATGGAAGCCGCGACCGAAGGGAGCGGTCAATAGCAGGACATCAACTCCAGCCGGCTAGAAGTGGATCCGGCCGGTGTACTGGATTTCACGGCCGTAGTTGCCGCCGGCTACGCCGGTGCTCTTGCCGAACAACGAGCTGGTGACCGACAGGTTCGGCTGAGCGGGCATGAACGAGTTCGGGAAGTTGTAGAACTCCATGCGCAGCTCGAACTTCACGCGTTCGGTCAGCTTGAAGTACTTCACCGCCGTGGCGTCCCAACTCCACCAGCCGAAGCCCCGCAGTCCGTCGAAATACCACGGGCTGGTCCGCGGCGTGTAGGACGGATTGATGGCAAACTTCGATGTGTCGAAGTACTTGTCCTTGGTCGGGTTGTCGATCTTCGGGTCGCCGCTCACCAGCATCGAGCCGAAGCTCAGCAGCGGGCCGTTGTTCCACATGAACATGTGGCTGGTGGCCCATCCGCCAACGATCGCGTCCAACACCCGGTTGGCGCCCGACAGGAAATGACGGCCCTTGCCAAACGGCAGCTCCCAGGTTCCGGCCAGCCGCACGTAGTGGCGCGGGTCGCGCGTGTCGATCATGGTGAACTTCTTGGCGTAAGTGGCGATATCGTCATAGAACTCGCCGCGCGTCTCGTGGCTGTAGTTGTAGCCGAAAGTGAACGTCACGCCCTTGGTCATCGGCTTTTCGGCCTTGAACTGGAGCGAGAAGTAACGGCTGTCCTTGCCCCGCAGGAACCGCTCCGTGATGGTCCCATAGTGCGGATACTGCCGCAGGAACGTGGCCACGCTGACCGTCTTCTGCGTGCGCAGCGTTCCCGGCATCTTTTCGGCCGGAAGCAGGTTGTAGAACGGATTCGCCACGGTAGCCGACGTCAGGCCCTTGTACGTGTAGCTGTAGTTCGGGTCCACCATGTTCAGGTTGTAGTTGTAGTCGCCGCCCCACATGCTCGAGTCCTGGACATTGCGGCCCAGGTTCACAAAAAACGTGGTATCCGTCAGAATCTGGTGCGGCAACTGTCTTTGCACCGAGACGTTGAACCGGTCGTTGATCGGGTGGATCATGTCCTGCGGGAAGATCGTGGCGCTTCCGCCGAGGTTCAGATACCGTCCCAGGCTCTTGCCCACCGGAGTCAGCAGCGGGTTGGCATTCTCGCCTGAAGTGGGGAACGGATTGTCGATGGTCGCCCGTGGGACTCCCAGCAGCGGCCCCAGCGCCGATGTACTGCGCGAGAAGCCGTCGGTGGGCCAGCTATTGGTCTCCGGATAGATCGTGATCCAGGGCACCGCGTAGCGGGCGAAGCCCACCCGGACGGCGGTCTGGTCGTTGACCTTGATGGCCGCGCCGATGCGCGGCAGGAAAACGTTCTTCTGCGAATTGAAAACGCCCGGATGGCTGTCGTCGGTGTAGATCCAGGCGCCGTTGTAGATGTAGCTGCCCTTGTAAAGGGAAGTCACCTCGGTGGGCATCTTGGGCGGCGTGGAGAACTCCGGAATCGGGCTGGTCAGATCCAGGGTGCGGGAATACATCCGGGTGTATTCCGACGGGGCCGTTTCCAGCTCGTAGCGGAGTCCCAGGTTCAGCGTGACGCGGCGGTTCAGCTTGAAGTCGTCCTGGAAGAAGAAGGCCCACAACTGCTGGTGGGAGTCCCGCATCGGCTGGAAACTGCCACTGCCGCTGTTGAACACGCCCAGCAGTGCCGAGGCGTACATGTTGCCGCTCTTTGATGCGTCGAAGTTCAGCGTGGAGTAGCCCGTGTCAATGGCATTGAAAGCGAAGCTGCCTGCGTTGGGCGACCCGTTCTGATCGTACTGGTAGCGCCACATCCAACCGGCTTTCAGATGGTGGCTGCCGATATCGTGCGTCACGTTGACGTTCCCGTTGTGGCTGCGAGCGCGCACCAGCCACCAACTAGCCTTTCCGGTGGCGCCGAGACTGCCGTTACCGCTGAAGCTGAAGGCCGGGAAATAGATGCCGGGCAGCGCGGAGAGAACCGGCTTGTACCAACCGGTCGGGTAGATATCCGCCCAAACGCTCTCCGGCACCTGGGCCCAGGCGGAGTCGTAATCGTCCTCGTCGTAGACGGCGCTATAGCGCATGTTGATCGTGGTTCGCGGGCTGAGCATCCACAGGAAATCAAGGGCGGGAGTGAGCGCGTCCATCAATCCGCCGTTGTCGGAAGGCACGGCGAGCGAGTTGCCCCAGTTGTCGTTGTCCAGCCGCGTCTCGTACTTGGAGAATCGCGCGTACATGCGCAGGTTGTCGTTGATGTTATAGTCCACGCGGGTGGAGGTATTCCAGTACTTCAGCCACCACGGGTAGGAAGCCCTGACGTTGTTGATGCCGGTGATGTCGTCACCGGTGCTGGTCGGCTTCCAGAGGTAGTTCACGATCTTCTGCCCGCTGGAGTTGATCCGGGACTTGGGAAGAATGTTCCCGGGAAACGGCGTGCGTGTCATGACCGCCGCCACAGCGTCGAACTGGCTGGTCCAAGGGTCGTAGATCTGCCGCAGGCTGCCGTCCTTGGCAAACGAGCGCGAGAAGTCGCCCGTCCGCTCCAGGTCGGTCGGAGCCGTCGAGACTTTCTCCTGAGGCTGCGTGTTCTTCCACTTCTCGAAGGTCTGGTAGAAGAACAGCTTATTCTTGCCGTTGATCAGCTTCGGAATCACCACCGGACCGCCGACCGTGCCGCCCCAGATGTGGTTCTTCACCAGGCTGGTCTTGTGCGGGAACGAAGTGCGATTGGTAACGGCATTCAGATACGGGTTACGGCCGAAGTAGTAGGCGGTCCCATGAAAGTCGTTCGTGCCGGACTTCATGGAAACGTTCAGTGTGCCGCCAGCGCTGAAGCCGAACTCCGCGTCCAACGCGTTCTGTTGCACGGCCACTTCCTGCACCCCGTCCATCGACGGCATGTAGGAACCGCGCGCCGACACCCCCAACGGGGCGCCGTCCAGCAGCATGTCGTTCTTGCCGCCCGTCCGCCCGCCGATGTCAAGGCCGTTGGACGACCACATGTAGAACGGATTGCGGTGTGAAACGTCCCAGTACTTGTTGATGACTGCGGGGTTCAGCATCGCGAGGGTGAAGGGATTCCGTGCCAGAACCGGAATGTCCCGCAGCATGTTATCCTGCACCGTGGTGGTCATGGTCGAAGTGTTGAACTGCACCTGCGCCACGGTGGCCGAGACGTTCACCGTCTCCGCCAGGGTTCCCACCGTCATCTGCGCATTCACCGTGACGTCGCCGCGCGTCAGCACGGAGATGCCCTCTTGCAGAAACCGCTGGAAGCCCGTCGCCTCCACAGCGACCGAATAGGTTCCGGGCAGAACGAAGTCAAACAGAAAACGCCCCGTAGCGTCCGTCTGCTTCACCGTTTCCATCCCGGTGTTGGTGTTCTTCAAAGTCACTTTGGCGTCGACGATGGCCGCCTGACTGGGGTCTGAAACGACACCCTGGACACGGGCTCGGTACTCCTGCCCGCTGGCCACCGCCACCAATACTGCCAAAAGCAGCAGCACTACCCGAACATAGCGAGAGCGTATGCTCATTCAATCCTCCCCTGGGTAAAAACCCGAGCCATAATACTTCACTGGTGCCGTTCCATGCAACGACCGCAAACTCCGGGGGAGGGGCATTGACTTTAGCGCCGGTTCATGTCACGATTTCCACAAGGCGGTTAGGTCCTGCGAAGGACCTGATGAATCTGTAGACAGGGGTCCGAATTCAGAAGTGCGCGCGAGTGTGGAGTCATTGATGCTGGATCGGTCTCTTCCCACACCTCTCTATCATCAGTTGAAGGCCGTCCTGCTGGAGAAGATCCTCACCGGGGAGTGGTCGGCCAACGACCGGCTGCCCAGCGAAGAGCAGCTTGAAGCGCAGTTCAGCGTCAGCAAGGCTACCGTGCGCCAGGCTTTGCACCTGCTCTCCACGGGCGGCTACGTCCGCCGCGAGCAAGGTCGCGGCACCTTCGTCGCGGGCCGGCAGGTCGAACTCGGTCCTCGCAAGCTGACCAGCTTCGGAGAGGAGATGCGCACTCACGGGCTTCACCCGGAATCGCGCGTCCTGGCAAAGGAAATCCTCGTGGCAAGCGGGGAGATTGCCGGAAAGCTGCGCCTGGGGGAGGGGGAAGCGGTGTTCTGTTTGAAGCGGCTGCGGCTGGCCGACGGCCAGCCGATGGGAGTTCAAACGGCCTACCTAAAAGCCGGCCTGGCCGCGCCGCTGTTGAACTACGATCTCGAATCGCATTCCCTGTATGAGCTTCTGGAAAGGGTTTGCGGCCTTTCACCCAAGTACGCGCACGAAACGCACTACGCGGTGCTTCTGGACAAAGAGCAGTGCGCTCTGCTGGATGTCCCTGCGGGTTCGCCTGGCTTGGCGGCCGAACGCCTGACCTTTCTGGGCGATGGCCGCCCAATGGAACTGGTCTATTCGGTGATGCGCGGGGATCGCTACCGCGTTTCGCTGAACCTGGTAAGAGTTGTGAAGCATCAGGAATAAAACAGGGAGGTAGTCCTATGAGGTTAGCTCGATATCTTTTCGCGGCGTTGTCCTTTCTGGCGGTGGCCCTGATGGTAACTCCGGGCGCCTTCGCGCAGGAAGTCAGCGCCGGCATCACGGGCGTCGTCAGCGACCCGTCGGGCGCGGCCGTAGTCGCGGCGAGTGTTTCCGCCCGCGACCTGGGCCGAGGCACGGTCTGGCCGACGACGACGAACCAGGAGGGAATCTACTTCTTCCCCTCCATCCCTCCGGGGAACTATGAGCTTCGGGTGGAGGCCGCCGGATTCAAGGTAGCCATCCGCCCCGGGATCCAACTTGAGGTCAACCAGCGGGCCCGCGTCAACGTCACACTCGAGGTGGGCGCGGTCACCGAGTCGGTGCAGGTGACCGGCGAGGCGCCGCTGCTGCAAACCGATACGACCGTGGTGGCTTCCACCATCACCTCGAACCGGCTGGTCAACCTGCCCATGGTCAGCCGCAATTACATGGTGCAGACCCTGCTTAC
>CAYOTD010000331.1:0-6107 GCA_964406685.1 uncultured Solibacteraceae bacterium
GTCTGCCGCTGGTGCCGTTGTTGTTGGCGCGCGTCTTCACGTTGTACAGCCCGGTCGTGTTGCTGGCGCTGAGGCTCAACGGCGTGCCCGTCTGGAACACGGTGATGCCGTTGAACTGCCAGCCTCCCAGAATCCAGTTCATCGCGCCGGAGACGTTGCCGCCGAAATGCCGGCCGCGGCCAAACGGCAGTTCGTAGATGTAGCTCATCACGAACCGGTGGGCGATGTCGATATCGCTCAACGCCCGGTCGGCGCGGATGTTGGTGCTGTCCTGGTGGCTCTGGCCGTTGTCCAGGCTCTTGGCCCAGGCGTAGTTGCCTTCAAACTGGAGCCCGTGCGAGAAGCGCTTGCTGACGCTGATCTGCAAGGCGTGGTATGTCGAGGCCGAACCGGTGGAATACAGCGGAATGATGTCGCCGAACTGCGGATAGGGGCGAAGAAGCTGGGCGCGAGCGACCTTCTGGGACGCCAGGATGCCGCTCTTCACAATTCCGTAGAACGGGTTGTCCACCAGTTCGTTGAGCTTCGACCCGAGCGAAAGATACTGCGGATCGACCTGGTTGAGGTTGAAGCCGCTGTTGCCCACGCGCGCCAGTTGCAGGCCGCGGTTGCCGACATAGGCGACATCGAGAAGGATCGAGGCCGGCAATTCCCGCTGGATGTTCACGTTCCACTGCATCGACCACGGCGTTACGGTGTCCTGCAACATGGCGTCGATGCTGCCGCCGGCCTGTGTCAACAGGCCCTGCGCGGAGCCCGGCGGCTGCGAGAAGCCCTGCGGATAGGGATTCCGCAGGAGGTTGTTGGGAGTGATGCCGTCCACCGTCGAGATCCAGTTGTTGTCGATGCGGAATCCCATGTTGCCCGGATTTCCGTGCGCGGCCTGCGGCGAAGGGCCGAACAGGTGCGCGTAGCCCATGCGGACGACGGTCTTCGACGTCGCCTGGTAGGCAAGGCCGAAGCGCGGCGAGATATTGTTCTTGTCATACGGGAACTGGTGCCGGCCGGCGCCGTTGACGGCCACGAACACCAGTCCGCCGCGAAGATCGGGGAACTGGGATTGCAGCTTGGCCAGCGGCGACAGGGCCTGCCGGTCGAAGTAATTCATGCGGTCGTGCCGCTCGGTGCGAGGCGTGTCGATGTCCCAGCGGAGGCCGAGGTTCAAGGTCAGCTTGGAGGTAATACGCCAGTCGTCCTGGAAGTAGGGCGCGTAGTAGAAGCTGGTCGTGGTCAGGTTCTTCCAGTTCTGCACCAGCCGGTTGGCGGTGCTGGAAGCCGTCCCGGCGGTGCCGAGGATGAAGGAAGCCAGGGCGTTGCCGGCGGTGGAACTGGCGCGATTGGGGTCCGGCCCCTGCGTCATCGCGGCGGTGAAGGGGAACATGCCGGCCGACAGCGCTTCCCAGTTGGGCACGCGGATCAGCCGCATATCGAGCCCGGCCTTGATGGTGTGCGCGCCCATGATTCGCGTCACGTTGGCCACGCCCGAGTAAGTCATGAAGGCGTTCCAGCGATGGTCGCCGCCGCCCAGGCTGCGATAACCGCTGACCGTGATCGAGGGGAACATAAGCCGGTCCACCGCCTGGTCGATGGTCTTCGGTAATCCCAGGCTGGAAGGCAGAAAGCCCAGTCCCTGGTTGTCGTAGACGTACAGCGTGCGCGCGAAACCGAGACGGAGGGAGAGGATGGTGGTCGGCGAGAGCGTGTTGGTGTAATCCGCCACGGCGCCGCGCACGCGGTTTTCCTGGATGATGCGTCCCTCGGCCACGGTGAGATCCGACGGGAAATAGACGGGCGGGGTGTCCTTGACCAGCCGGTGAGAGTAACGCGCGAAGAACTTCTGGTTGTTGGTGATGTTGTGGTCGATGCGCAGATCGTAGTTGTCGTAGTTCAGCTTCGCCGAACCGCTCTTGTAGAAGTTGTTCTGGCCGGTGACGGGGAGGCCGGCGGAGTTGGCTTCCGGATAGTACTTCATGGCGTTCATCGCCACCGGGTCGCGCATCGAGGCCGGGATGACGTTGCCGGCGAAGGCGTCGCGCACGTAACCCGTTCCGGCGGCATTGGCGCGGGTGGAAAACGGATCGTAGATCTGGATCATCTGGCCGTTGGAGGCGAAGGTCTTCGAGAAATCGCCCGCGCGCTCCAGCGCCGTCGGCACGGTTGTGGTGGTGCTGGCGAAATTGAGCTGCCGCAGTCCCTCGAAGGAGCCCATGAAGAAGGTGCGGTCCTTCTTGATCGGGCCGCTCACGGTGGCGCCGAACTGGCTGCGCTTGAAGCTCAGCAGTTTCGCGCCCTGGCGGTTGCTGAAGAAGTCATTGGCGTCGAGCACCGAGTTGCGCAGAAACTCGAAGGCGGCGCCGTGGATCTGGTTGGTGCCCGACTTGAACACCACGTTCAGCACGCTGCCGGCGCTGCGGCCGAACTCGGCCGAGTAGTTCTGCGCCTGCACCTTGAACTCCGCGATGGCGTCCACCGACGGGAACACCGAGATTCCCGTGTAGCCCTGCACGGTGGGGTGCGACGCCGACACGCCGTCGATGAGCGTGTCCATCAGCGAGGCACGAGCGCCGTTGACCGAGTAACTGAGGCTGTTGTAGTTGTTGCCGATGCTCCCGGTGACGCCGGGCGTCAGGTAGATGAGCGAGTAAACATTGCGGGAGTTCAGCGGCAGTTCCATGATGCGGCGGTTATCCACCACCTTCCCGATGGAAGAGGTGGCCGTCTCCAGCACGGTCGCGTCGGCCCGGACGGTGACGGCGTCGGAAACCGCGCCGACATCCAGTCTGACGTCCACGCGCGCCTGCTGTTGCACCTGGAGCACGATGCCTTCGCGCACGAACTTCTTGAAGCCGGTGGCTTCGACTTCAATCCGGTACTGCCCCGGCGGGAGCAGCGGCACGATGTAGTTGCCGCTCGCGTCGGACTTGGTTTCGGAGCGCGCGTTGGTGGCGTTGTTGGTGACGGCAACCGTCGCCGCTGGCACAACGGCCTCCGTGGAGTCCTTCACGGTTCCGAGGATGCTGCCAGTGAACGACTGGGCCGCCGCGAATGGGGCGGCGGCCAACAGAAGTACGCAGTACGACACGGTTCGTCTGATCATAGGAACCACCCGCTACGATAACTCACCTTGCGCCGGGGCGCGGCCGCATCCCGGCGCGCTATCTTTATCCCTATGGCGGGGGCACAATGACATCTCTGCGCGGCGCGCCGTCCCTGGTCTGGTTCCAGCAGGATCTGCGCCTGTCGGACAATCCCGCCGTGGCCGCGGCGCTGGAGCGTGGCTCTCCCATGATTCCCGTCTACATCTGGGCGCCCGAGGAAGAAGGAACCTGGCCTCCCGGCGCCGCTTCGAAATGGTGGCTGGCGCGCTCGCTGGCGGATCTCGCCGCCGGGCTCGTACGGCGCGGATCGCGGCTGATCCTGCGGCGCGGTCTGGCCGGGGAAACACTCAGCCGTCTGATCGCGGAGACCGGGGCTACCGCCGTGTACTGGAACCGCCGCTACGAGCCAGCCGCGGCGGCCCGCGACAGCCGCCTGCAATCGGCGCTACGAGAGCGCGGGCTTGAGGCCGGGAGCTTCAACGGCAGCCTGTTGTTCGAGCCGTGGGCGATCCGCAACCGGAGCGGCCAGCCATTCCGCGTCTTCACGGCGTTCTGGCGAACCTGCATGACGAAGCCGGTGACGCCTCCTTCCCCGAACGCGCCCAAGCGCCTGCCTTCACCCGCGGACTGGCCCTGGTCGTTGGATCTCTCCGATCTCGATCTCGATCCGGCGGTGGATTGGGCCGCCGGTTTCCGCGAAGTCTGGCAGCCCGGCGAATCCGGAGCCCGGCGCCACCTGAAGCGCTTCCTGGAAGAGGCGCTCTCCGGCTACCCTGTGAACCGTGACCGGCCGGACATGGCGGGCGCCTCGCGGCTCTCCCCGCACCTGCACTTCGGCGAGATCAGCCCCGGGCAGGTGTGGCGCGCCGTCCTGGGATTGAAGGGCGGCGGCGGCGCCCCCGGACAGTCCTATCTTCGGCAGTTGGTCTGGCGCGAGTTCGCCTACTACCTGCTGCATCATCATCCGGAATCGCCGCTCGAGCCCCTTCGGTCGGAGTTCTCCGCCTTCCCCTGGCGCGAAGACCCCGAACAGTTCCGGGCGTGGACGAGAGGTCGAACCGGCTATCCACTCGTGGACGCCGGCATGCGCGAGTTGTGGCGGACCGGCTGGATGCACAATCGCGTGCGCATGGTCGCCGCGTCGTTCCTGGTCAAGCATCTCCTGATCGGATGGCAGGAAGGCGCGGCCTGGTTCTGGGATACCCTGGTGGATGCGGACCTGGCGAACAACACGCTCGGCTGGCAGTGGATCGCGGGTTGCGGCGCGGATGCGGCTCCCTACTTCCGCATCTTCAACCCCTCGACGCAAGCCGCGAAATTCGACCCGGACGGCGCGTACGTCCGCCGGTGGGCGCCGGAGGCCGAGCGATGTCCCATCGTCGAGCATGACGAGGCCCGCCGCCGCGCGCTGGCCGCGCTGGCGAGGATCAAAAAGAGATGACACCGATCCAAGGCTTTGCTTGGCTACGACGGAATCGTGCCAAAAGTGGAGGTACATCGGCCAAAGGAGCTTTGGGCTAGTAGTTGGTAATGGTGCACTACTGTCCAAGACATCCTGGTCACCGAATTTTGGGTTCCTCTCCGAAAAGTGTAATTAGGGTTCGACAGGCAGTGGCAACCGAGCGCAGCAGTGATAGATAAGCGCGATGAAGAGGTCGGCACTGCGGAAGCCGAACGAACGATGGCTGATCGATTTGATCTTGTTGTTCATACCCTCTCTGGCTCCGTTCGAAAGGCGGGTCTTGGTCCAGGCGAGGACCCCATCCAGGTGAGAGCGGAGCAGGCGCACGAATTTCTTGAACGGCTCCAGCCGCGAGCGCATCGCCGAGTTCATCCACTTCAACAGGTGCTGCTTGGCGCGCCCCGGCTGCTGGCAGGTCCAGAACAGTTGGAAGGATTCCTTCAGGTACCAAGCGCGCACCAGCGGCGTGTTCCAGCGGATCAGCGTGGAGAGCCGATCTTCTGGGTTTTGGTCGGATTGCAGGGGTTCTTCAGCAGCAGCCAACGAGTCCCCTTGAGATTTACCCTCTCCTTGGCGGTGAGTTGGCGCCAGAGTTCGCGGCGGGCCGTGTCCACCGCATCATTCAGGTGCTTGACAATGTGAAACCGATCGAACAGGATCTGCGCGTTGACCGCGTGATCGCGGACGAGCTTGGCGTAGGGCGCCCACATGTTCATGCACACCACGCGAAGCGTGCGGCAACGCCGTTTCCCCAGTTCCTCGGTGAAAAACGGCCGCACCGCCTCTTCGGTCCGGTCGTCTCCCGCCCACAGCAACACCCGGCGCGCCAGGTCGTAGACCACCGTGAGGTATACCTGCCCTTTCCGCCGACTCACCTCATCGATGCCGATGGCGTGCACCGGCGGCCGGGCGCGGTGCTTCACTCCGTATCGCACCGCCCGCTTTACAATCGCGGCCACGCTCTTCCAGTCCAGCCCGTACTCACGCGCCGTGCCCCGCAAGCTCAACTCCCGCGCCAGCACGGCTACCGCGTTGGCCAGCGCCGTCCTCACGCGCGCCCAAGGCTCCGACCACGGAAAGTCCTCCACGCGCACCCCACAGCGGGGGCACTCCACCCGGCGCGGACGGTAGCGCAGTTTCAGCGGCAACTTCCGCATCGACAGATCACGCCACTTCCGTTCTGTTCGAATGTCGTGGACCTTCAGGCATCGTCTTCGGCAAACCCCGCAGCGCAACAGCCGCTTGCCGAGCCGGTCGATGTGCACCACCATGTGCTCGCCCGTCTCTTCCACGTTGGTCACTGTATGGGCTTTCAGGCGCAACTGCTTTCTGATAAAGGTCTCTATGAGCACCTCGGTTCGGGTCCTTTCGTATTCCTTGTTCGGAAACACGAAATTAACCCGATGCCGGGGTGCCGCTTAAATCCGCGCCAGACGGCAACTCCAAGCATTCAAAGGGCTTCAGATCCCTTCACACTTTTCGGAGAGGAACCCGAAGATATCTTCCAGCCGGTAGAGCGGCAGATAATCGGCGAACTTACTCGTCAC
>CAYOTD010000332.1:0-6088 GCA_964406685.1 uncultured Solibacteraceae bacterium
TCGCGCGACTCCTCGCTCATCGAGGTCCGCGTGAACATGTCGGCGGCGTCCTTGTACTTGCCGATGCGCTCGACTTCCATCTGCACGCCGAGCTTGTCCAGCGTCTTGCGGAAGAAGGTCGCTTCCGCCCGCAGGCCCTTGACGTCGAGCACGTCCTCCGGCGCCATGTAGATGTGGTCGGCCGCCGTCGCCAGATAGTACTCGCGCGTGCGCGGGTTGCGCAGCCAGGCGACGACCGGCTTGCCGGACTTGCGAAAGGCGAGTATGCCCTGGCGGATCTCCTGGAGATTCGCCCACCCCGCGCCCACCCCCTGCGGCGCGAACACCATGGCCTTGATGCGCGGATCCTGGGCCGCCTGACGCAGCAACTCCCACGTATCGCGGACCGTGGTCTGCGGCTGCACGTCCCAGAAGGGCAGCGGCACTTCGATCGGCGGCTGCTCCGGGACGGCGCCCTCCAGCCGGAACACGAGGGTCGAGTCGCCGGCCACCTGCGGCCGGCCATCGCCCAGCCGCGCCAGCGCGACGCCCAGAATGATCACGCTCATGCCGGCCAGCAGCAGGCCGACCACCACACCCAGCAGGAACTTCTTCATGGATCTCCGGCGGGCACTAGGCCCCTTCGAGAATCAGGTCCACGCGGCGGCTGACCTCGCGCAGATAGGCTTCGTCGCCGCCCGGCAACTCCACCGTCGCGGTTCCCTTGAATCCGATCTCGGTGAGAGCCTGGTGTACGGCCTTCCAGTCGATGTCGCCGTCGCGCAGCGCACAGAAGTCGGCCACCGTTTTCTTGATCGCCGGGTCGCGGCGGAAGGAGAAGTCCTTGAAGTGGAGCTTGACGATGCGCTTGCCGAGCACGCGGATCCAATCCTGGGGGAAGCCGTACAGCACGATGTTGCCGACATCGAAATAGGCCTTGACCCAGGGGCTCTTGAACTGGTCGACGTACTCGGCGAACTCCCTCGGGCTGACCAGGAACTTGTTCCAGACGTTCTCGACGGCGATGACCACCTTCAGCTTCTCGGCCAGCGGGAGCAGCTTGCGAATGGCCTTGATGGAGCGGTCCCACGCCTCCCGGTAGCCGATATCCTTGGTCACCACGGCCGGCACCAGCAGGACGGTGTCGGCGCCCCAGAAGTGCGCGTTCTGAAGGCTGACCTCCATGCCCTTGATGCTCTGCGCGACCACGGCCGGGTCGGGCGAGGACAGCGGGAACTTCCAATGGGCCTGGTTCATCACCGAGTGGATGCGGATGCCGGCGGCCGCGGCGGCCTTCTTGGCCTGTTCGGCCTCTTTGGCATCCTCCGTCGTGGGCAGCTCGACATCCTCGAAACCCACGGCGCGCGCGATGCGGAACCGTTCTTCCCACGATCCTTTGGGCAACATGCTCGAATAGACGCCCTTGCGGATCGGCAGGCGGGCGGCGGCGAGGCTGCCCGCGGAGGCGGCGGCAACCGCCGATGCAGTCACAAACTCACGTCGGTTCATTCTCATCTCCCTCTAGGCGAAGCTCACTCCGAGCTCCGCCGCCATTTTCTGGATGTATCGTTTGCCTTCTTCGTACTCCGCGGCGCCCTTCAGGTGCTCCAGCATGAGCGTCGCCTCGTGCGGGAGCGCGGCAAGTCCCTTCAGGAAGGGGCGATAGTCGACCTCGCCGCGCCCGGGGATGACCTCGATGAAATGCACGTTCATCTCCGGCAGCCAGGCCAGGTCCTTGGCGTGGCAGGACACGATCCACGGCCCCAGCTTGCGGAAGCACTCTTCGATGAACGCCGCGTTGTTGTAGTACCGCTCCGGCGAATTGATGCCGTTGCAGGGGTCCAGGTGCACGGCGAACGATTTCCGGCCGACCGCGCGAATCAACTTGAGATACGAATCGGGGCCGTCGGGAACGGCCCAGCCCATCATCTCCACCGCGTACTTGGCGCGCTTGGGCTTGACTTCGTCGATCAGCCGGCGCACGGTGTCCACGGTGGCGTCGAAGAACTCCGGGGAGAAGTTCTTCGGGTGGGGTCCGTACCAGACTTTCGGATTGAAGGATCCGGCGATGTCCACGCAACAGCGCGCTCCGATCATCTCGGCGAGGGCGAACCGCCCGGCCACGTACTCGAAGTTCTTCCGGCGCTCTTCCGGGTTGGGATCGAGCAGGTTCTTCCAGGCGCCCACTTCGGCGATGACGACGTTCTCGGCGGCGAACGCCTTCTCGATCTCGCGCACCCGGGCGGCGTCCTTGACGTCCGCCGCCGGGCAATAGGCGGCGCCGTAGCCGAGCCGCCGGTGCTCGCGGGCCAACTCGCGCGGGTCGTCGGATTTCAGGAATACCGGACCGCCCAGCCGGATGGGCCGGCTCGCGGCGGCCCGTGGCGCCGCCGAGGCGGCGGCCACGAATTCGCGGCGGTTCATCCCACAGGTCACGTCAACGATTCTATCCGATGCCGGCGCGTGTTACGACTTCCGCTTGATCTGAAGCTGGTTGACCACTCCCCGCACGCCGCGGACTTTCTTGGCCAGCTTTTCGGCCTTGTTCCGGCAACGCTCGTTCTCCACCGTGCCGATGAGGGTGACTTCGCCCGAGGCGACCTTCACTTCGAGGGCGCCGCCCTTGACCTCGGCGTCGTTGGCCAGCCTGCGCCGGACGTTGTCGTAGATCTCGTCGTCGGAGACCTGCTTTTCGGCGGTGAGCGCCGCGCCGGAGGCCACCAGCAGCGATACGAGCACACACCACGCAACCATCCGCATATCTAAGTGTCTCCCTCTCCGGACATCGAACGCCAGTCTATCGCATTGAGGAACTCGGCATCCTCGCGCCAGCCGCGCCGCACCTTCACGAACAGCTCCAGATACACCTTGCGTCGGAAGAACGACTCCATCTCCTGGCGCGCGAGAGTGCCCACGTGCTTGAGCAAGGCGCCTTTGGCGCCCACCACGATCGCCTTCTGGCCTTCCTTTTCGACGTAGATGGTGGCCAGCACGCGCAGCAGGCGCGGGGTATCTTCCCACTGGTCGATGAGCACGGCCACCGCGTGGGGGACCTCCTGCCGGGTGGCGTGCAGGATCTTCTCGCGGATGATCTCGCCCGCCAGGAAGCGCTCGGGCTGGTCGGTCAGGTAGTCCTCTGGGAAATATTCGGGGCCCTCGGGCAGATGAGCGAGGATCGCCTTCTTCAGTTCCTCCAGCCCTTCGCCGGTGGCCGCCGAGATGGGCACGTAGCTGGCGAACTCGAAGGTCTCCCGGTAGCGCGCCAGCAGGGGCAGGAGGAGGTTCTTCTCCTTCACGCGGTCGATCTTGTTGAGCGCGAGAATCGCCGGAGTGGAGGCTTTGCGCACCAGGTCGAGGGCGTGCGCGTCCTGCTCGGTGAAGGGCACGGTCGCATCGGCCACGAAGACGAGCGCGTCGCGATCCTCCAGCGCGGCGCGCACGGTTTCCATCATGCGCCGGTTGAAGGTCGAGTCGGACTTGTGGATGCCGGGGGTGTCGACGAAGACGACCTGCGCGTGGTCCAGGCGCAGAACGCCTTGAATCGTGGTGCGCGTGGTTTGCGGCTTGTCGGCGACGATGGCCAGCTTGGCGCCCACCAGCGCGTTCAGCAGCGTGGACTTGCCGGCGTTGGGACGGCCCAGGATGGAGACGAAGCCGGAGAGATAGCGCGGCCCTGGATTAGCCATTCTGAGGCGCCTCCGCCTTGACGATGCGCACCTGGTCGACCCGCAGCTCGTTCGCCGCCCGGACTTCGAAGCGCACCCCGCCGCGCTCGATGCTCTCGCCGACCTTCGGAACCCGGCCCAGGCATTCGCACACCAGGCCGCCCACGGTGGTCGATTCCAGTTCGCCGTTGGGGCGGAAATCGACGAGGTCCCGCAAGTGATCGACGTCGTAGCTGCCCGCCACCACGTAGCCGCCCGCGGGATCCGGGGCCACGTCTTCGGTTGGCTCGTGCTCGTCGCGGATCTCGCCGAAGACCTCTTCCACCAGGTCCTCGAGAGTGGCCAGGCCCGCCGTGTTGCCGTACTCGTCCACCACCACCACCATGTGCCCGCCGGTCTCCTGCATCTCGCGCAGCAGGTCGGCGACCTTCTTGGATTCGGGCACGATGCTCACGGGCCGCATCAGATCGCGGATCGCCTTCCGCGCGCGCTCCTCCTCATCCAGCTCGAACAGGTCGCGCACGTGGACGAAGCCGACGATGTTGTCGACGGTCTCCTCAAAGACGGGGATGCGCGAGTACTGCTCGTGGATCACCAGCTCGCGCAGGTTCTCGATGGAGCGGCCGGCGTCGATGGCGACCATCTTCGGCCGCGCCGTCATGACTTCGCGGACGGTCTTGTCGCCGAAGGCCACCACGGAGTGGATGAGCTTGCGATCTTCCTCTTCGATCAATCCCTCTTCGGCGCCGGCGGTGATGAGGGCGTCGATGTTCTCTTCCGGGGATGGCTCCTGGGCCTGGCCGGTCTCCGGCTCGTTCAACTCGGACAAGGATTGCAGGAAGGCCAGCACGCTGGTGAGCGGCCGGACCGCCAGCGTCATGGCGCGCAGCAGCGGAGCCAGGGGCAGCATCCAGCTCGAGCCGACCTTGCGATAGACAAGCTGCGGAATCAGGTAGGCGAACAGCAGCATCACGGCCCAGGCGAACAACGCCGCCTCGCCCAGCGCCGTCCAGGCCGAGGCGGAACGGGCGGCCGAGACGCCGAACATGCACACCCCGATCAGCAGCAGCGAGGTGTGCTTGATCAGGGAGAAGGCAAGAGTGCCGCGCTCTCCCTTGAGGCCGATGCGGTCCTCCAGCGTGTCGCGGAAGAACTCAAGGGCGGGGAACTCGCGCGCCCGCAGCCGCATCGATTCCAGATAGAGCATCTGCACGAAGGTGGCGAGCGCCAGCAGCACCACCAGCGCGCCGAGCACAACGATGAGGACGAGCGTCACCGGCGCACCCGCTCGATGAGGCCGCGGGGCAGCCCCAGCGCCTTGCGCCAGCGCGTCTCGGCGCGCGCCATGCGGCCCCGGTCGCGTTCGTGGTCCATACCCATCAGATGCAGCACGCCGTGCAGCATCAGGATGCCGATCTCCTCTTCCACCGAGTGTCCCCGTTCGCGGGCCTGCACGGCGGCGCGGCGGGCGGAGATGGCGATCTCGCCCAACTCGCCGCCCTGCTCCACCGCGGGGAAGGAGAGCACGTCGGTGGGATAGTCCTTGCCGAGGAACTCGCGGTTGAGCCGCCGCAGCTCGGCGTCGCCGGTGATGAGGCAGGTGAACGGGCGCCCCCCGGCGACCTCGTCGCGCAACCGGTGGGCGTAACCGCCCAGCAGGCGCCGGTTGAGCTTCGCGGGCGCCCCACGGAATAGGATCGGATTCTCCTCGGGCGGCATTGTGACGGAATCAGGCGGCCGGAATCCCGGCGGTGGACGGCGCCTCGGCCGTCTCTTCGCCCGGCTTCTCCCCCACGGGTTCGCCGAGCTTCAAGGAGAGCTGCCGGCCGGAGGTCTGTTCCGAGAAGCGCTCATAGGCCTTCACGATGCGCTGCACCAGGGTGTGACGCACCACGTCGCGCTCGTCGAAATAGACGAAGCCGATGCCCTCGACTCCGCGCAGCACGTCCACCGCTTCCAGCAGGCCGCTGCGCCGGCCCGCCGGCAGATCGATCTGGGTCACGTCCCCGGTGACCACCATCTTCGAATTGAAGCCCTGCCGCGTCAGGATCATCTTCATCTGTTCCTGGGTCGAGTTCTGCGCCTCGTCCAGGATGATGAAGCTGTCGTTCAAAGTGCGGCCGCGCATGAAGGCGATGGGGGCGACTTCGATGTTGCCGCGCTCGAGGAGCTTCTCCACCTTCTCGGCCTCGAGCATGTCGTAGAGCGCGTCGTAGAGAGGGCGCAGGTAGGGATCGACCTTCTCCTGAAGCGTGCCCGGCAGGAAGCCCAGCCGCTCGCCGGCCTCCACCGCCGGGCGGGTCAGGATGATGCGGTTGACGCGCTTGCCCAGGTAAGCCGAGATGGCCATGGCGACGGCCAGGTAGGTCTTGCCCGTGCCGGCGGGTCCGATGCCGAACACCAGGTCGTTGCGCTCGATGGCATCGACGTAGCGCCGCTGGTTG
>CAYOTD010000333.1:0-6083 GCA_964406685.1 uncultured Solibacteraceae bacterium
CTCGACGGCGCCGACAACAACGAGACGTTCTTCGGAGTGGCCGTCGTGGTGCCCTCCATCGACGCCATCCAGGAATTCAAGGTGCAGACCTCGAACTACTCGGCCGAGTTCGGCCGGGCCTCGGGCGCGGTGGTGAACGTCAGCGTCAAGTCGGGCACCAACCAGTTGCACGGAACCGTCTACGAATTCCTCCGCCACGACAAGCTGGATGCCAGGAGCTTCTTTTCGGTCGGGGTCACGCCGCTGCGCCAGAACCAGTTCGGCGCCTCGCTGGGAGGACCCCTCCGCAAGAACACCCTTTTCCTGTTCGGCAACTTCGAGGGCCAACGCGAGCGCCGCACGAGCACCAGTGGATATGTCGTCCCCGCCCAGGCCGCGCGCGGCGGCGACTTCACCGGTTTTTCGACCCTCTATGACCCGTTCTCCCTGGACTCCGCCGGCAACCGGCAGCCGTTCGCCGGCAACCGCATTCCCGCCGCCAGAATCAACCCCATTTCGCAGAAACTGGCCGCCCTCTGGCCCCTCCCCAACAACCCAGACCCGGCCCGCACCTATGTCCAGAACTTCAACAACCCGCGCGATCGCAACCAGGCTCACCTCCGGGGTGACTATCACCTCCGCGCCAGCGACCAGGTGATGTCGCGCGTCTCCTGGACCAGCCGCGAAGACGAGAACCCCAGCATCCTTTACGCCGGGGACATGACCAACAACAAGCACGTCAGCGGCGTGACGAGCTGGACCCATATCTTCACGCCTTCGATCCTCAACGAAGCCCGCTTCTCCGCCACCCGCTACAGCTTCGAGAATCTGCCGGACGGGCTGGGCACCGACTTCGCCGTGCAGCTTGGACTGCCCAGTTTCGCCACCTCGCCGGACTTCCAGCGGTTTCCCTCGGTGTCGCTCCGCAACTTCGCCGGCTTCGGCGGGAGCGACTCGATCCCGCTTCTTCGGCGTGAGTACCACTACCAGTGGGTCGACCAGTTCACCATGACCAGGGGCAAGCACACGATCAAGATCGGGGCCGATGTCCGCCGTTACGGCAGCAACAACTATCAGCCGCAGACCTCCGCCGGCGACTACGCCTTCAGCGCCAACTTCACCGCCCAGCGCGGCCGCATCTATGACAACGGCCTGCCCGACATGCTGCTGGGGCTTCCTTCGCGGCAGCGAATCCTGATTCAGAAGTCCTTCGACGCCAACCGGCTCCGCAACTCCCGCGTGAATCTCTACGCCCAGGACGATATCAACCTCACGCAGCGGCTCACCCTGAACGTCGGCGTGCGCTGGGAGCGGGACGGCGACTGGACCGAGAAGAATAACCGCTGGGCCTACTTCGACATGGCCAAGGGAGAACTGGTCTACCCGAAAAAGCTGGAGATCCCCTTCGCTCTTCCCTACTCCCACCGTTTCGAGGACATCGCCTCGATGAAGCGGCCCACCAATCGTGCCTTCGCTCCCCGCGCCGGACTGGCCTGGCGCCCCTTCGGCGGCAACCGCACGGTCGTCCGCACCGCTTACGGCGTGTTCTGGGGCCAGCCGATCTCGGTCATCCTGCTGAACTCCGCCCTGACTCCTCCGCCTTTCCTCCTGCGCCAGGATTTCACCAGCGGCACCTCCACCCCGGAGTTGCGGTTCGGCGTCTTTCCCGGCGTCTCAGCCGAGACCTTCATCCCGCGCAATCCCAGTGTCTACAGCCACGATCCTTTCCACTACTCCAACGGCTACGTCCAGCAGTGGAACTTCGGTCTGCAACGCGAGTTGCCCCCCGAGGTAGCTCTCTCGGTTTCCTACGTCGGGAACAAGGGTACGCACCTCGAACGGCGCTACCAGGGCAACGCCGCGCTGCCTCCCGGGCCGGGTTCCATCAACCCGCGCCGCCGGTATCCGGAATTCACCGGTCTGACTTACCAGGATTCCAACAGCTTCTCTTCCTACCACTCCCTTCAGGTTCAGGCGGAGAGGAAGTTCGCCAGGGGCTTCAGCTTCCTCAGCAGCTATACGTGGTCGAAATCCCTGGACGACACGTCTTCGTGGATGGGAGTCGGCCCCGGAGACAACCTGCCCCAGGACCCCAGCCGGATCTTCCTGGAAAAAGGACTCTCCTCGTTCGACATCCGCCACCGTTTCACTCTCTCCTACATCTACGAACTGCCGCTCAAGACCGGGAATCGCGCCCTCGACGCCGCGGTTGCCGGTTGGCAATCCTCCGGTATCGTGACGCTGCAAACGGGCTTTCCCACCACCGCCACCATCGGCGGCGACATACCGAACTCAGGCACCGGAACCACTCGTCCGAATCTGATCGGCAAGGCCAACCTGGACCCGTCCGCCAGAACCATCGACAAGTGGTTTGACACCGCGGCCTTCGCGGCTCCCGCCGCCTACACCTTCGGCACCGCCGGACGCAACATCATCGACGGCCCCGGAACGCGCTCCTTCCATTTGTCCATGATGAAGATGTTCCGCCTCGTCGAGCGGCACCAACTCCAGTTCCGCGCCGAGTTCTTTAACTTCTTCAACCATCCAGTCTTCGCCCTGCCGGGTACCGGATTCGGCACCGCCGGTTTTGGCGCCATCCGCGGCGGCGGCGCGGGCCGCGAGATCCAACTGGGCCTCCGCTACTCATTCTGACCGGGCGAATGACCACGCTCGACTACGCCGTCGTCGCCTTCGCCTGCGGTGCCCTCTCTTGCCTGCTGTTCGTTCCTCCCACCGGCGAGCGGATCGAGGGGCTCGCCATTCGGACGCGGAAGCGCGTTGCCGTATGTGGCTAAGCCGCCGATACGACAACCTGCGGTGCATGTACCTCGACGTGTATCGGGGCGGCACGGGCTACATCCCTCTATGCATCTCGCTCAAGGACCGGGTCTCCATCAACGCGTGGGACTACTTCCTGGACCACCGCCGCATGTTCGAGAATGAGCTGGCGCGGGCCATCACCGTCCGCGACATCGCATCGGACATGATTCCGTGCGTCGTCCTGCGCTACGATCCGGTGGTGCTGACGTCCCTGTTCGGAGCGGAAGCCGAGAACATCGGAGGCCGCCCCATGACGCCGCCCCTGTTTGACGATATCGCCGCCTTCGCTTGGCGCATCCCTCGCCTCGATGCCGGCGTCATGCCCGAGTTGGAGCGGGCCATACGCCACTTCCGCGAGCACACTCCGCCGGACATCGTGATCTGCACGCCTCCGGAAACCGATCCCTTCGACGTGGCCCTGCTGCTGTTTGGCAGCCGGCTCTTCCTCGAGATGACGGACCGCCCGCAACTGGTGGAGAAAGCCCTCGACGTGATCACGGACGCCTTCATTCTCGTCGAAGAGCGGTTGAAGGACCTGCTCGGAGAGCCCCCGCGGGAAAAAGTCTCCTATCTCGGCTACTACATGCCGGGAATCCGCGTGGCGGCCGACGCCCTGGTGAATCTCTCGCCGGCCATGATCCGCCGCTTCTGTTACCCCGTCTTCGAGAAGCTCGCCGCGGCTTTCGGCAAAGTCATGGTTCATTACTGCCCGTCGCCGGGCCAGAAGTACTATCACGTGATGAAACCGGTGATGGACTGCCCGCATGTTCTCGGCGTGGATACCAGCGGCGGCGTCGATTATTTCGACTCAGCGGAGAATCCCCAGCGCCTGGCGCCCGGCCCGGCGCTGGCCGCCGATTGCGCCTTCACGCCCCCTGGAAACCGCGCGCCGGTGGTGGATTGCTCCACCAACATCAACCGGTTCACCGAAATCCCTTGGAGTGGGATCGATGACTGGCTGGCCGGCGGGTTCATGCAGCTCAGCCTGCATTGCCGGCGCGGATTGATCCTGAGGTGCGCCGTGGGCAGCGTTGAGGAAGGACGCGAGTTGTACCGGCTGTGGCAGACCCGCTTGAGGTTCAAAACATGAAAAGACTCCTGTTGTTCCCCTTGACCGTACTGACGTTGGCAGCCGCCGGCGGCGGCCCCCCCATCGCGGACCTGTTCGTCGCGGGCGAGGGCGGTTATCACACCTACCGTATTCCCGCGCTCCTGGTGACCGCCAAGGGAACCGTGCTGGCCTTCTGCGAGGGGCGCAAGACCTCCTCCAGGGACAACGGCGATATCGACCTCCTTCTCCGCCGTAGCATGGACGGCGGCAAGACATGGGGACCCGCCGCGCTGGTCTACGAAGAAGGCGGATCGGCGGAAATCACCATCGGCAATCCGGCGCCCGTGCTGGATCGCAAGACCGGAACCGTCCACCTGCTGTTCACGCGTGACAACCAGCGCCTCTTCGCCACCCGCAGCACCGACGACGGCCGCACCTGGAGCGCGCCGGCCGAGATCACCGAAACCCTCAAGGCCGTGAACTTCCCCTGGAGCCGGCTGGGCGCCGGCCCCGGCCATGGGATTCAGCTTCGAAACGGAAGACTGCTGGTCCCGCTGTGGCTGAACGAACGGGTCCGTTTCAACTACCGCGCGGCCGCCATCTACAGCGACGACGGCGGCCGGCTCTGGAAGGCGGGCGGCATCGTTGGACCCCAGGCGCCGGACAGCAACGAGTGCATGATCTTTGAACGCTCGGACGGAAGCGTGGTTATGAACATGCGCTCCAAACTGCGCGAGCGCGCCGTGTCCCTCAGCACCGACGGCGGCCTCACCTGGTCCGCGCCAACGCCCGCCGCCGGGCTGCCGGATCCCGTCTGCCAGGGCAGCGTCCTCGCGATTCCCTCCGGCAGGGGAAGGAAAGGCCGCGTCCTGTTCGCCAACGCCGCCGACCCGGCGCGCCGCGTCAACCTCACCGTGCGGCTCAGTCCGGACGACGGGTCTTCCTGGACCAACGCCAAGACCCTCCACGAAGGCCCCTCGGCCTACTCCGATCTGGCCGTCACAAGAAACGGCACAGTCCTGTGCCTCTTCGAAGGCGGCCAGAAATCGCCATACGAAAGATTGCGGCTAGCCCGGTTCCGCCTGGACTGGCTTGGCGGCCGGTAGGCCGCCCCCCAGAGCCGGCCGAACCAGGCGCTTCACTCCCACCCTACAGTAAGATAGGCCTTATGGCGAAAGTGGGATTCCTGGGTTTGGGCATCATGGGCTACCCGATGGCCCGTCATCTTCTGGAGGCCGGTCACGAAGTCGCGCTCTGGTCTCACACCGCGTCCAAAGCGGCCGAACTCGCCCGCAAAGGGAACGGTGTCGCCTGCGCCACCCCCCGCCAAGTCGGAGAGCAGGCCGACTGCATATTCCTCTGTGTCGGCGATACGGCCATGTCCCGGCGGGTCCTGCTCGGAGAAGACGGCGTGATCCACGGCGTCAGGCCGGGCACGACCGTTGTGGACACCAGCACGGTCTCGGCCAGCGCCAGCCGCGCCATCGGCGAGGCCCTGGCAGCCAAAGGGGTTTGTTTTCTGGATGCTCCCTGCACCGGCTCCCGGCCCGGCGCCGAGGGCGGCACCCTGACCTTCATGATCGGCGGCGACCGCGAGGCCTTCGAGCGCGCCCGCCCCCTGTTCGAGTGCATGGGCAAGCAGCTCTACTACTGCGGCGGCCCGGGTATGGGACTGCACGCCAAGCTGACTCAAAACCTGATTCTTTCCAACATTATGCAGGCGTTCAACGAAGGCCTGGTGTTGAGCACGAAGGCGGGGCTCGACCCCCAACTCGTTCTCGACATCCTCAACAACAGTGCGGCCCGCTGCGGCCTGATCGCCTACAAAGCGCCCTTCGTCTTTGGGCGCGACTTCTCCACCAACTTCGCCCTGAAGTGGATGCTGAAGGACGTCCAACTCGCCCTCGAATCCGGTCACGAACTCGGTGTTCCGCTGCCTCTGACTGGACTGACACAGCAGTTGTACCAGGCGGCTGTCTCGAAAGGACTTGGCGAGGAGGATTTCTGTTCCAGTATCAAGGTCTTAGAAGACCTCGCCAAAGTCGAAGTCACAGCCTCCCAAAAATAATCTACAGATTTCTGTTGCATTCCTGAATTCCATATATTACTATTGGAAGTAAGCCGGGGAGGCAACTCCCACCAAAGCGAGACTAACCTCATAGTAAAGACCCCTGAAGCAATCCTCCCCGGCGCCCGAAAGGGTTGGGTCTTCCAGAAAGCAAATTAGAGGATG
>CAYOTD010000334.1:0-6083 GCA_964406685.1 uncultured Solibacteraceae bacterium
GGGGTGGGGAATTTTCGACCGGCGAAATGGGGAATTTTCAACCGGCCTTGACACGAAAGCGTGCCATCGTTTTACCCGCCGAAAAAGCTCGCGCAGAAGGCACCAACGCCGGTCCCTGTGACGGGTTCGAGCCCGTGACGGCTTGTGAGGGGTTTTTCTCAAAAACGGTCCTTATACGCGTGGGGCAAAGAATGTTTTGAGAAAAAGGCGTCACAACCTGTCACACCGCAAACCCGTCACAAATCTTCCCCCGAGGCGCCGCCTTGGGCCTGCAGGGCGATGCCGGCGTAGACCGTGCCGTAGCGCCGGTGCTCTTTCGCGAAGCCCCGGTCTTTCAGCCGCCTGCCGAACAGCGTCTCGGAGATGGCGTTCTCGCCCGCGCCCTCGGCCCAAGTGCGGTAGCACTCGTAGAGCTGACGGGCCTTGCCGCTGAAGGACTCGGCAACCACGCAGCACTCCTCGATGAACCTGCCAAGCTGGTCGTTCTCCGCGCGCCAGTCGTCGTTGGCGGCGGCGACCTCGGGCGGCTTGCCAAGGCCATCCCGCCACCACAGCTTCGTGCCCTCGACGGCCCAGGCCAGGATGCCCTCGGCTTCGGCGAGCAGCTTCCGGGGTAAGCTCTTGTCGATCTCATCAGGCGGAATCGTGACGGTGAACGGGATCGGATGCAGCCGGTTGAACGTGGCTTGGTCGTCCGCGGCGCGGATCATCGGCTTGGCGTTGGTGTCCATCCAGAGTTTGTGCGTCTCGGGGAACTCAATCGGGTTCTCGTACTTGCGGGTGGCCTTGATCTTGCCCATGCCCTGTGTGATGCGCTTGAGCTTGCCCTGCGAGAGACGCTGGCCCTTCTCGGTCTCCGACGTCATGACGAAACGCGCGCCGCGCAGGTCGGCGAGGTCCGCCTGGGTGTTGTTGCTCTCCTGCCGCGCCATCAACGTGTCGACCTGGAGCAGGACGGAGTACTCCTCCAGCAACAGCAGGAACGTCGAGAGCAGCGTCGTCTTGCCGTTGTTGCCCCTGCCGAACGGGACGAAGACGGCTCTCTCCTCGGTCGTGCCCGTGAGTGAGTAGCCCAAGGCACGTTGCAGGTAGTTGACCATGCGCTCGGCGCGGTCGAGTTCCGGTTCGGAGGCGTCCGGATGGTTACCCATCATCCGCGCGATCACGCTCAGGAACAGCGGACACGCGGCCCGGGGATTGTAGTTGTGGTGAACGAGCTTGGCGATGAAGTGGGCCGGGTTGTGCGGCGACAGTTCGCCCGTGCGGAGGTCCACGGTTCCGTTGAGGAAACTGATCAGGAACGGGTGCGTGTCGAGCTCGCCGGGCGTGACGACGAGTTCGCACTCGGCCATCGTCAGAAGGTTCGCGATGCGGCGCGCGTCGAGCGAGTGGTAGGCGAACGCCATGTGATCCTTGTCCTCGGCCTCCGTCGCCTCGGCCAGGTAGTCGAGCATGGCCTGCTTGGCCAGGCGGCGCGCCGCGCCCTTGTCGTCGATGGCCCAACGGCGTCCGTCCCAGCAGAGCCACTTCCGCATCGCGGGGCAGAAGCGAAGCCGGTCACCGAATTTGAGGATCAATCGGCCGGCATTGCCGGTATCGTTGCGCAGGAACTCCAGGAGGGGGAACTTCCGGGAGGCGGCTTCCGCCAAATCTGGCGGAAGTGAAGGCGCGGGGGGATCGGTAGGCAATCCGACCGAATTCACGGTATCAACCAGGGACCGCAATTGCTCCGCAGTACCTCCTGCCTCGATCCAGTCCCACAAGTCGCCTTTCGCGGGCACGCCCGGCAGGCGGATGATCTTGACCTCGGCTACATGACGCGCCAACGCTTCGGAGACGACCCGGCCGTGCGTTTCGCCCTTCTCGTCGCGGTCCACCACGATCCGGATGCGCTTGCCGATGAGCGGCTTCGTATATTCGGCGCACCACTTGCCCTCGCCGTCGGGCGAGCAGGTGGTCACGATGCCCAACTCGGCCGCGCCGCGGTCGGCGGCCTTCTCGCCGTTCACGATGAAGACTTCATCCGCGGCGGCCAGCGTGTTCAGGCGATAGAGAATGGGGTGCTTGCCCGCCTTCTTCCGCGCGACCCAACCGCCGTTCGAGGAGAGCGCGTACTGCCGAAAGGTCTTGTCGTTCTGCTTGTCGATGAAACGGACCTTGACGTAGGCGAAGCGGCCATCCGCCTCGAAGTATGGGTAGGTCGCGCTGTGCTTCCATCCATGCTCGGCTTCGACCTTGGCAATGCGCTGGCGTAGGTACTCGTGCTGCCAACCCGACAAACCCCACTTCATCTCCGGTTCCGGTTCGATGGGGCGCGGATCCGGCCTGCCGACGATGCGGCGCACCTCGCGCGCGGCGTCGTGAAAGGCGGCGCCCGAGAGCGCCATCTCCAGGTCGTAGACCGACCCGCCGCGTCCGCACTGGCTGTGGCACATCCACAGGCCGGTCTCCGCGTTGACCGAGAAGTTGGGATCCTTGCCGTTGTGGATTGGACATCCCGCCCGCCACTCGCTGCCGCGCTGCTCGAGGTGCGGCATGCGGACGCGGTAGTACTCGGAGACCTCCGACGGCGTCAGGTCGCCATGGGAATGGGCAGCCGCGCTCACGGTTTCTCCTTCACCACTTCACGGATGGCGCGCCGCTGGACGCGCATCATCACGAGCATCGTGGTCTCGACCTCCGGGTCGTGGCGATGGTCCGGATCGGCCAGGCGCAGAAGATGGTCGATGATCTTCTGCGTAGTGGCGCTCGGCGTCCCGCGTTTGGGCGCACGAATTCTCTTCTGTTTCACGTTGGGGTTTCCTGGACGGCGCCGCGGGGGGGCGCGGCGCGATTATGCCGTCAGGATGGGAAGGGCAAAACGGAGGACCACCGTTACTCCATTTACTCCATTAAGGATGGCGGCGAAAAACGGGCACGAGGAATCAGTGAGTTACGTGGCCATGAATCAACGCCTTGGACGCATAAGTCTTTTGTTTACAAACGGCGTTTAATTTCCCAAGCTGGACGTCGCGGGTTCGAGTCCCGTCTCCCGCTCCATCTTCAATCTTCGAGTTGAGCCGAGTCGCGCAGGGTTGCCAGCCAACTCATCGAGGCAAGCGGGAAGGGCGGATTGGCTCGAGGTTTGTGGCATCGGTGAGTTAGCGATCCCTTGCCTCACTGGGGGTGCTTCCGGATCACGGCGCGGATCACACGGCCTTTCAGGTTGTCGGCCGCCCAACCGTCCCGGATATCCTCCGTGTCGGAATACCGCTCCAGCCGGAGTCCGCGGAGTTTCAAAGGAAACAGATTCTGGAGCAGCGGCTCGCAGAAGTTGCCTTCGCAGACGATCCGGCCACCCGGCCGGAGTGAATCCCAGAGCTTGGCTCCAAACACCGTTTCGAGGTCGCCGGGATCGACGACCAGGTAAGAGAGCACGATCAGGTCCCACCGGTCCCGGCCGAAATCGAACTCCCGGTGCCGGGCCTGAACGAACTCAATCTCCGCGCCGAACCGCTCCGCCCGTTCCCGCGCGAGGGCGATTCCCGTCGGGGAGATGTCATAGCCGGTGACCTTCCATCCCAACGAAGCCAGGAAGACGGCATTTCGTCCATTGCCCATCGCCACGTCCACGGCACGGCCCGGGGGCATCTCGCGAACGACATCCGTCATGAGGCGAAGCGGCCGGTCGGGCCCGCCTCCGAACTTGAACATGGCGTCCCAGTACACCAGGGCGCGCCGGCACTCGCGCGGAGGAGTCGTCTTGAAGATGAGATCCGCCTGGCGCTGTGCCGCTTCCTGAGGGAAGCCGTCGGCTGCCAGTTTTGCGATGTAGACCTCCCGCAACGGTCTGGCGGGCCGCTCGGTGTGCGCCGGAGTTGTGCGCACCCAGTTCTCAAAGCGCTCCCAGGCGGAATCGAGTTCCGTTTCCTGCGCGGCGGCCGCCAGGGCCAGCGCCAGGGAGAACAGCACGAAAAACCGCAGGGTCAGGCATCTCATGCAGGTGTGCTCCTCAGAACTTCAGGCGGCACACAACCTGAAGCGAGCGGGCGCCACCCGCCTGATAGAGCGGATTCAGGCCGCCCGCGTTGCCGCCGCCGCCCAGGTCGCGCGCCAGCATCTGCGTCGAGAGGCCGAACAGGGAACTCTGAAGACTGGCCGTGGGATCGCCAAAGCTCGGATGGTTCAGCAGGTTGAAGGCGTCCAGGCGCAATTGCAGCCGGGTCCGTTCGCGCAGGGCGATCTCCTTGCCCAGTGTGACATTCAGTTGGAACATGCCGAATCCCCGCAGAACGTTCCGGCCCAGCGTGCCCTGCCGTCCGGAAGGGATGGAGAACGCCGCGGAGTTGAAGCGCGTTCCGCCCGGAACGTTCGGATCTTCGAGAAGCAACGGCTGACCCGCCACCAGATCCGGACGGGCCACGTTGGTCTGGCCCATCAGCAGCGCGTCGGTTCCGGTGAGGACGTTGACGGGCGTCGCCGTTCGTGCCATTACAATCGCATCGAGCGACCAGCCCCCCACCAGCCCCGGCACTCCTCGCGTGAGGCGGCGGAAGGGCAGGTCGTAGCCGACCGCGCTGGCCAAGGAGTGCCGTACGTCGAAGTTCGAGGAACCGCGATCCAGGCTCGGGTCCACCTTCTGAAGAGGCGCGTTGAAGAAGCCGTCGGAGCTGGCCGTGTCGAGAGAGTGCGACCAGGTATAGGACGCCTGCGCCGAGAGCGAGGCCGACATTCGCCGCTGATACTGCACCTGGAAACTGTGGTAATCGGAGGTGGCGTTGTTGCGCGTCACGTAGACGGTCCCGAAACTCGCGTTGGGCTTGTAGAGCGTATCCGTGCGAAGCAGTTTCCGCCCCGCCGCCGCGGCGTAACCGAGCGTGAAGGCCTGGTGCGCGCCCACGGATTGCTCGATGGCGGCGCTCCACTGCCAGACGCGCGGCAACCTCAGATCGGGGTCGAAGGCGTAGATGGTCGAATAGGGCGGGTTGAGGTTCAACGACGGGGGAGCCGATTGCGACGCCTCCAACGGAAAGGCGACGTTGCTCAGCGCCCGGCTCGTAAAGAAGGGATACCCGCCGGTGTAGGCCTGAGCCGCGATTCCGGTCCCCAGGTCATGGAAAAGCCCCACACCGCCCCGCAGGGCCGTTTCAAACCCGTCCGAGCCTCTCACGTGCCACGCAACCCCGCTCCGGGGAGCGAAGTTCCACCAGCCCGTCCCGTAGAGCGGCGTGCATGAAGGAGCGAGCGAGAGGGCGGACGGATTTTCCAGGTTGCCGACCACCGCGGCGCAGCGGCCCTGGCTCTCCGAGGGGGCGGGGTTGAGTTCCCATCGGACGCCGTAAGTGAGGGTGAGACGCCGGGACGCCCGCCACACATCCTGCACATACGCGGAGTAGTTGGCGAATACGGGATGGAGATGCCCCGCATGAGTGCCGACCGTTACGGACGAGACCTTTCCGCTCAGGGCGCCATTCACGCCCGCGAAGATCGCGTTCATCAGGTAGCCGCGGATTCCATACTCCGGCGCCAGCCGGCGATAGTCCACCCCCGCCTTCCATTGATGCGCGGAGGCGTTCCCGGAGACGTTCCCAGTCGCGTTCACCTGCCGCTGGAAGTTGTTGGTGAGTTTCCCCCGCGTGAAGCGCGAGTTCACCCCTCCGTTCAGATTGAAGAAGAAGAGCGCTTCCTCCAGGGGGGCCGAAGCGGGAAACAGCGCCGAATCCGGAAGCACCTTGGCGCCGCCGAGATTGTCGTTGCGGTAGAAACTGCCGCCCTCGGCGCGGCTCCAGTTGAATCGTGTTTCCACCGTCGTGCGGGGGTTGGCCGTCCAGGTGGAACCAAGCGTCACGGTGCGGAAACTGAGACTCGTCGAGACCAGCGTGTTGAGGGTCGTGGAGAACACGCCCCGTTGCACGGTCTGGCTGGGAGCCTCGTTGTAACGCCCGAATACCGTCCAGCGGTCGTTGATGGCGTAGTCGGTCCGGAGACTGCCGGCGTCCTGGGTGGTGGGGTCGGAATACCTGACGGTGTACGTCGCGAAACCGCTGGCCGCGACCGGGCCGTTCGGGATCGGGAACGCATCCAGATAGGGACGCATCGCCTCC
>CAYOTD010000335.1:0-6080 GCA_964406685.1 uncultured Solibacteraceae bacterium
CTGTCCCTGGACCTCCGACACCGCCCTCTGCGGCACCAGCAGAGCCCCGCGCGCGGTCTCCTTCACCGCGCTCACCCGGCCGAACTGCCCCGGCCGCAGGATATTGCCCGGATTGGGAAACACGCCCACGATGCGGATGGTCCCGGTCTGCGCATCCACCTGCCGGTCGGTGAAGATGATCTGGCCGCTGTGAGGATAGAGGCTCCCGTCCGACAGCGTGAGCTTCAGCGGAACCGAGCCCGCCTTCCTCAGCCACCCGTCGCCGCGCCCGGACTTCGACAGGCCCGTCACCTTCAGGTACTCCTGCTCGGAGATTGGAAAATACACTTTGATTGGATCGACTTTCGACACCGTGGTCAGCACTGTCGTCGGGCTGACCAGGTTGCCGATCTGCACCGCCGCGATCCCGGCGACCCCGTCCACCAGCGCGGTCACCTTCGTGAAGCCCAGGTTCAACTCGGCGGTCTTGACGGCGGCCTCGGCGGCCTGAATCGAGGCCTTGGCGGTCTCGATGGCCGCCCTGCTGGTCACCACCGTGGCCTCGGCGGTCTTCTCCGCCTGCACCTCGCTGTCCAACTGGCTCTGCGAGATCGCGCGCGACCGCGCCAGCGGCGTGTCGCGCTTCACGTTGATCTGCGCCAGTTCCAACCGCGCCACCGCCTGTGCCAGTTGGCCCTCGGCCTGCGCGAGTTGCCCGCGCGCCTGCGCCAGTTGGCCTTTGGCCTGGTCGAGCACTGCCTCGAACGGCCGCGGATCGATCTCGAACAGCACCTCGTCCTTGCGGACGTAGGAGCCCTCGCGGTAATTCTGCCGCACCAGGTAGCCCGTGACGTGCGGCTGTATCTGGGCGTTGACGAATCCGTCGAGCGTCGCCACCCATTCGCCCGAGATCGGAACGTCCTGCTGAATGACGGCCGTGACGCTGACTTCCTGCGCCGAAGGCGGACCGGCGGCGCGGCCGGCGCCCTGCCGGCAGCCGCTGGCGGCCAGCGCCGCCAGTGCCAACGCCAAAGAGAATAAGTACAAGTACGGATGCCTGGGAATCATTAGTTCGCTTCTTTGAGAATCTGCTCCGCGCCGGACGCCGCAAGGACCGGGCGCTCCGCCCGGCCGCGGACGAGGTGGGGCGGACAGTCGCGGGTGCTTCCGGAAAGGTCCTCTCACGCGGTGCCGCTTAAGTTTCAGCGTACTAGGGATCGCGCTCCATGCGCAATCCGCGCCCATCGCCGTCGCCGCGACCCCTATCTCTGCGATAATCAACGGCGGAGTCGATCCATGAAGAGACTGCTCCCCACGGCCTGCCTGCTGCTTATCGCGGTCTCTGGCCTGCGCGCCCAACCGGGAACTCTGCGCGCCGGCGCCGCGCGATTGGATATTACACCTCCTAAAGACGCTTCCCTTCCGATGAGTGGTTACGCCGGACGCGGCCCTTACCAGGGCATTCACGACGAGCTCGCCGTCCGCGCCCTTGCCCTCGACGACGGCGCAACCCAGGCCGCCATCGTCTCCTGTGACGTCATCGGCTTCCGCGAGGCGCTCTGGGACGCCCTCGCCGACCGGATTGAGAGGGAAACCGGTATCCGCCGCGAGAACCTCCTGCTGGCCGGCGTGCATACCCACGCCGCGCCCACGCCCGACCTCCCCGCCGCCGATCAGGACCCGAAGCGCTCCGCCTACCTCACACGATTGCTCGACACCATCGTCGACTCCGTCCGGCAGGCCAAGGCGAATCTCACCCCCCCCCGCCTCGGCTTCGGCACGGGCCGCGCCAGCGTGAACACCAATCGCCGCGCACGCACCGCGCAAGGCGGCTGGACGCTGGGCGTCAACCCGGAGGGAGTCTCCGACAAGACCGTCGCGGTGGTCCGGTTCGATGGCGCCGCCGGAGAGCCCCTCGCGCTGTTCGTCAACTACGCCGTGCACGGCACCGTCACCGGCCAGAGGAATCTGCTGATCTCCGGCGACCTGCCGGGCGCCACCTCGCGCTTCATCGAGCGCCACTACGGCGGCTCGGTGGTCGCCCTGTGGACCAGCGGCGCCGCCGGCGATCAGAACGCCATCTACGGCCCGGCAGAGAACTTTAACCATGTCGATGCCCTCGGCCGCATCCTGGGCGAGGAGGCCCTGCGCGTCGCCGGCCAGATCCGCACCTCGCCGCGCGCGCACATCCGCGGCGCCCAGAAGATCGTGACCTGCCCCGGCCAGCGTCCCGAGAAGGGCGCCAACGCGGCCACCGGCGCCAGAATCGCCTTCGAGGACGCCCCGCCCGTCGACATCCGCCTGTCCCTGCTGATGGTCGGACACATCGCTTTCGCCGGCGTCTCCGGCTCAAAGCCGAGTCGCCGCTCAAAGCCACCATGATGGTGACCCACTGCAACGGCTCGGTCGGTTACCTGCCGAACGATGAAGCCTACAAGGACGTCAGCTACGAGATCCTATCGTCGCGCGTCAAACCCGGTTGCGCCGAGTCGGCCATTGTCAACGGCCTGCTCGAAATGATGGAGCCATAACTCATGTGCACTCGATTCCTCTTGACTTGCCTGTTCGCGGCCGCGCTCACCGCCGCCCCTCTCGACATCCTGGTCCTCTACGACAACACCACCACCCGCGCCGACGCCCCGGGCGACTGGGGCTTCGCCGCACTGGTCACCCACCGGGGTGAGCGCATCCTGTTCGACTCGGGCACCAAGCCGGACCTGCTGCTGGCGAATATGAAGGTCCTCGGCGTGGATCCGGCCTCCATCGGCCACGCCGTCACCTCGCACGAACACGGCGATCACATCAATGGAATCTTCAAGATCTTCCCGCTCAACCCATCGTTGAAGACGCACTTCCTCGCCGCCTTCCCCGATACTGTTTACAAGAAGGCGGAAGCGGCCGGCGGGCACCCTGCCCGCGTCTCCGCGTCTGTGACCATCGCCCCCGGCGTGTACTCCACCGGCCCGGTGGAGGGCAAACCGATCGAGCAGGCCCTGGCGATCGAGACCTCCAAGGGCCTGGTGGTGATCACCGGATGCAGCCACCCGGGTGTAGTCAAAATGGTCGAGGCGGCCAAGCGCCAGCGGAACGCCACGTCGATCCGGTTCCTGTTGGGCGGCTTCCACATGCTCAAGATGTCGGAAGCCGAAGCCACGGACACCGCCAACCAGTTGCGCGCCCTCGGCGTCGAGTCGATTTCCCCCACTCACTGCACCGGCGACCTGCCCGTCCGCGTGTTCCAGAAGGTCTTCGGGGACCGCTGCGTCACCGCCGGAGTGGGCAAACGCTTTCAATTCGACTGAGCATTGTACCGGTCGATTCTATCTGGAGAAACCATGAATCCTATGACAAGACGAAACGCGCTGGCCGGCGCGGCGGGCGGTCTGCTGATCGTGAAGCCCGAAACGGCGTTTGGCTCCCAGGCCAATTCCGCGGTGCCCTTCGGCATCATCGGCACCGGCGGCCGCGGACGCTACGTCGGCGCCCATATGACGCGCGACGCCAACGCCCGGCTGGTCGCCATCTGCGACATTTATCCCGACCGGGTCGATCTCGGCAAGACGGAGATTCCCGGCGCCGACAAGGCTCGCGCCTACAAGGACTACAACGAGCTGCTTTCCCAGTCCGATATCGACGCCGTGCTCATCGCCACGCCCGTCTTCCTGCACCCGCCGCACTTCGAGGCCGCGGTGAAGGCCGGCAAGCACATCTACTGCGAGAAGCCCGCCTCGGCCGACGTGGCCGGCGCCCTGCGCCTGATGCGCGCCGGCGAGCGCGCCGATAAGTCCAAAACCATCCAGTTCGGCTTCCAGCAGCGATTCAGCCCCGAGTACCTGCGTGCTCTCGGCATTCTTCGCAGCGGCAAGATCGGCAAGCTCACGTTGATGGAAAGCTATTGGGTGCTCGGCAACAAGCCGCCGCAGGGTCCCTTCAAGTCGCCGTATCCCGAGGCTGACCAAAAGATCCGCCATTGGGGCTCCTGGATGGAGACTTCCGGAGGCCCCATCGTCGAGCAGGATTGCCACGGCGTGGACACGCTTAACTGGTTCGCCGATGCCCATCCCACCCGCGCCGTCGGCCGTGGCGGCCTGCGCTATCCCATCATTTACGGCGACTGGGATACCGACCACCACAACATCACTTACTACTATCCGAACGACATCGAGGGTTGGCTGCTAAGTATCAAGCACACGGCCGGCTTCCGCGACGTCAAGGAGCAGTTCTACACCTCCGGCGGCGTGCTGGAAACCGCGCGGACTTACTTCCGCTGGCACGGCCCCATCCCCACTTCGCCGCTCAAGAACGCCGACGACCTGGGGGACCGCAGCCTGATGGAGCGGGTCGTCTCCAAGCGCGAGATCACCATCGACGCCATCGAGGCCTTCTTCAAGAGCATCGTCGAGCGCAAGCCCTACAATCTGAGCAAGGAGGCCGCCGAAGCCACCCTCACTTCGCTCCTGGGCCGCATGGCCTACCAGACCCGGCGCGAAGTCACTTGGGACGAGCTGCTGAAGACGGCTTGATCAGTCGCACGAAACTCACACCGTGCCGCTCGATGGCCGCCGAGATGCGGCCATCGGCGGCGCCCTGATCCTGCTGGCGCCAGACGTCGCGCACGCCTCGGCTGCCTTCGATCCCCAGATCGGCCCACGTGGCGGTCACCGTCCGGCTGATCTCGGAGAGGTTGAACAGGCCCACGGCGAGCGAGCCGTCCTCCAGCGGTTTGGCCAGCACCATCTCGTCTTCGTTCCTCCGGACCACGCGGGCCTGCCTGCCCAGCGGGTCCTGGTTGACGTCGATGACCTCGCTGTTGCACAGCACGTTGAGCGTGAACTCGTCCAGCCGGCTCATGTCGCCCGAATAGAACAGCGGCGAGGCCATCAGCGACCACATCGACATGTAACTGTACTGCTCGGCCGGAGTAAGTGGCGTCAGCCGCGGCGGCTCCTCTTGCTTGCGCGCGTTGCCGATGAAGCCGATCAGGATGTAGTCGGGATCGTTCCAGTGGCCGGGCGCGGCATACTCCCAGTGGGCCGCGTTGCTGAAGCCGATGTGGTAGAAGCCGGGCAGCCGCGTGTCTTTGGCCAGGCCCAGGTCGCCGGTGGTGCGCCATGCGTTGCCTTCCACCTCGGCGCCCCACTTCCAGACGTCGCTCATCCCGTACTGGCAGAGATTGAACACGACGTCGCGGTCCAGCGACTTGAGTATCCCTCCCATCAGCGCGTAGGGTTTCTTGCGCTCCTCCACGCTCTGGCTGCTGGCGATCTTGTTGTACGAGCACCAGTCGTACTTGAGAAAATCGAAGCCCCACTCGGCGAACCGGCGCGCGTCCGCCGCTTCGTGCTGATACGAGCCGGCGTAGTCGGCGCAGGTCTCCGGCCCCGGCGAGGTGTAGATGCCGGCCTTGAGCCCCTTGGCGTGGATGTAAGCGGTCAGCGCCTTCATGTCGGGGAAGTTCTTGTTCGCCACGATGGCCCCCGAAGCGTCGCGCAGCGCGCCGGACAGGTTCGGATTGGTCGAGCCGGGCTTCATCATCCAGCAGTCGTCGATGTTGACGTACTGGTAGCCGTAATCCGCCATGCCGGAAGCGATCATGGCGTCGGCCGCCGCGCGAAACAGCCGGTCGGTGACCCGGTTGTAGTGCGTGTACCAGTGGTTCCAACCCATAGGCGGAGTCAGCGCCAGCGTATCTCCCACGACGATCTTGAATGGGCGCTGAGCCGTCCCGCGCGCATTCGCAGTCCGCAGCGTGACCCCAAACTCTCCGCGCCGCGCCGGCGCCGTGCCGGAGATGATCCCCGACGCCGCATCCAGCTTCAACTCCCCGGGAAGGCCATCCACGGCAAACCGCACAGGCCTCTCCCCGGTAACCGGAATGCGATAAAGAAAGGGTCTTCCGGGCCGGCACCCATACACCCGCGGTCCATGAATCCGTGGAGCCAACCCCGGCCGAGGTGTAAGAATCTCACCCTCCAAGGGTGTCAAAGCAAGCAGGCAAGCCAAAAGCGCTCTCATAACGATCCTCCGTATGATACTCCGCACACCCATGCGGTGGGCGTCAGCCCCGGCGGGCCTTCAGTCCCGTCACCGGAGTCTCTACG
>CAYOTD010000336.1:0-6075 GCA_964406685.1 uncultured Solibacteraceae bacterium
CTCGACCCCGATAGGCCCGGTGGCGATGAAGAACATCATCGCGCGATTCCGCGGCTCTTCGGGCCGCGCCGTCGTCATCACCGGGCATTACGACAGCAAGCGCATGCCGGAGATCCGGTTCGTGGGCGCCAACGACGGCGGAGCTTCCACCGGCTTCCTGCTCGAGATGGCGCGGGCGCTGGCCGGGCGCACCCTCGCCGACGACGTGTGGCTGGTCTGGTTCGACGGCGAGGAGGCCTTCGGCGAGTGGTCGGCCACCAACGGCGTCTACGGCAGCCGCCACCTGGCCGCGCGCTGGGCGAGGGACGGGACGCTGAAGCGCGTGAAGGCCCTGATCAATGTCGACATGATCGGCGACCGGGACCTGGGGATCCTGACCGAGCAGTACTCCTCCCCGGCCTTGCGCAAGCTGGTGTGGCGGGTGGCCGGGGATCTGGGCTACGGGCGCCACTTTCTGGACACGCCCGCCGCCGTGGAAGACGATCACGCGCCCTTTGTCCACCAGGGCGTGCCGGCGCTGAACCTGATCGATTTCGACTATCCGCCCTGGCACACGGCCGGTGATACCATGGACAAGCTGTCGGCCAACAGCTTCACCGTGGTTGGGCAAGTGCTGCTGGAAACCATCCGCCGCCTGGAACGTCTGCCGTAGTGCGCGGTATTGGCGGTCCGGCAGAGCGGGAAACTCAGTAGGGGAGAGGCCGAAGGAAGGAAATCCCTGGTGGGGTACAGGGCGGAAGAGAGGAAGTGGCCGTCGCGCCGGAATCCCAGCGGCCGGCCGCCATCAGGCCTCCGGGGGCGCCTCGGTCTCCGCAGGAGGAAGCGCTTGGTCGTCGTCGGCCACCCCGGCGCTCTTTTCGTGCTTGCGCTGGAGTCGCTTGGCGAGTTTCTCTTGCTGGCGCTCCTTGCGCTGCTGCTCTTTTTGCCGTTTCTTGAATGTCTGGGGTCCCCGTCCGCTCATACTCCCTCCTGGAAAACGCGTGGCGCCTGCCGGTAGTGTTTCGGCAGTCGCGGCGCCATTCAACTGCCCTATGGGTTACGATTCTACCAGCGCGGGCCGCGGCCGCGACCGGAACCGCCCCGCGATCCGCCGCCACCGCCGCCGGTCTTGGGGCGCGCTTCGTTCACGTTCATGGCCCGGCCGTTCATATCGGCGCCGTTGAGGCTCGCGATGGCCGCTTCCGCCTCCCGCCGTTCGGTCATTTCCACGAAGGCAAAGCCGCGGGACTGGCCGGTGTCCCGGTCGGTCACGATGCTGACGCGCTCCACCGCGCCATAGGCCGTAAACGCCGTGCGGAGATCCTCTTCCGTCGTCTGGTAACTGAGGTTTCCGACAAAGATGTTGGTCACAGTTCTAGTTTCCTTTCTCGATAATGTGTCTTTGTCGGACTGCTGTTGTCTGTGGAAACGGCGGCCAGAAAGCACTCGTATTTGGAACGGATGCGGGCAAAGACTCTTTTAGTGTAGCACCGTCGGCCTACCTCGCAAACCCGCAAACCGGGGACAGCCGGGACGTTCCCCTACCGGCCCGCGGCGGAGGGAGCGCCGCGCTGCTCCTTAAACCGCCGTCTGAGGTCGCGGATCTGCTCCGCATGGCCCTCGGCGTGGCGGACGTACAACGCCAGCATCTCGAGCAGCGTCTGCCGGCCGCACTCGTTGTGCGTGCCGGTGCGCGAGAAGGCCTCCTCCGGCGCACCCTTCAACAGCTCGTAGTTCTCGCCGCGAAGATGCCGGAAGGTCTCCAACGCCTGCGAAACCTTGCGTCGCGTGTAGTCCAGGTTGCGCGCCCAGGCCTCCTGGTCGTAGCCGATGATGGTGGGGTTGTCCTCGGCCAGCACGCGGCGGAAGCGGTCCGCATCGACGATCTCGGAATCCGCCAGGTGGCACAGGATCTGGCGCACGCTCCACTTCTCCGGCGCCGGAGTCCAGTCCAGCTCCGGCCCGGCCGCTCCGGTGGCCGCCACGGCAACCAGTTCCACGCCGCGCCGGTAACGCTCCAACAGATCCTGGATCTGACTCATAGGAGCATTATAACGTTGCGCGCACGATCCGCCGCCCTTGCCAGCCGCCGTGCGAAGACTGTACAACTTGTAGTTGACGTTTCACAGACACCACGAGGAGGGTTCCTTCATGAGTCGCAGAATGTTCGCCGCGCTGCTGGTTGCCGGCGCGGGCCTGGCGCTGGCCCAGCAGCCGCCCGCCGGGCCGCCCAAGATCCAGACGCTGATCATCGCCGGCCAGAACCGGCACAACTGGGCGGCGGTCACGCCCGTCCTGCGCAAGGTGCTGGAGGACACGGGACGCTTCGAAGTGCGCGTGGTCGAAGAGTTTCGCGGCGCCGGACCCGAGACCCTCGCCCCGTACGACCTGGTGGTGCTGAACTACGACAACAAGAACCAGGACGCCCTGCGCTGGGGCGAGCGCGCCCAGAACGCACTGCTGGATTTCGTCAGCTCGGGCAAGGGCGTCGTCGTCTACCACTTCGCGGTAGCGGCTTTCATCGGCTGGGACGACTACGAGCGCATGATCTCCGGCGCCTGGCGGCCCAACAACGGGCACCACTCGGCGGCGCACGATTTCACGGTCAAGATCAAGGACCCCGATCATCCCATCACGCGCGGCCTGAAGGCCGAGTTCGTGCAGCCCAAGGACGAGCTCTACGCCAACCTGAAGTGGCACCCGGGGTCGAAGCACAAGGTGCTGGCCACCGCCTGGGACGACCACTCGCTCTACGGGGGCAAGGCGCGCCAGCCCATCCCCGGCCCCGGCATCGACCAGCCGATGCTGTGGGTGCAAGACTGGGGCAAGGGCCGCGTGTTCGCCACTGCCCTCGGACACGATGTGCCTCAGGTCTCCACTCCCGCCTTCGTTGTCACCTTCACGCGGGGCGCGGAGTGGGCGGCCACCGGCAAAGTGACCCTCCCGATCCCGCCCGAGATGGCCAGGTGAGGGAAGCGCAACGGATCGCCGCCTTCGCCCGGCTCGCCGGCGCGCGGCCCCGCGCCCTCGCCCTGGGCATCGGCGACGATTGCGCCATCTACAGCCCGCGCGGCTCGCGCCACGATCTGCTGTTCACCACCGACTTCCTCATCGAGGACGTCCACTTCCGCCGCGCGGATCATCCCTCCGCCGCCGTGGGACACAAGGCGCTGGCGCGCGGGTTGAGCGACATCGCGGCCATGGGAGGCGAGCCCGAGTTCTGTCTGCTCTCGCTCGCCCTGCCCGCCTGGGCCGACGATCGCTGGCTGGGCGGGTTCCGGCGCGGCTTCTTCGCCCTGGCGCACCGCGCGGGCGTGGCCCTGGCCGGCGGTGACATGGCGCGCGGCGACAAGCTCACCTGCGACATCGTCGTGTGCGGCTTCGCGCCCCGCGGCACGGCGCTGCGCCGCGATGGAGCGCGCGCGGGCGACCCGATTTACGTATCGGGATCGCTCGGCGGCTCGGCGCTGGGACTGGAGACCAGGGCCGGCGCGGCGTGGAAGCGCCACCTGCGCCCCGAAGCGCGCCTGAACCTCGGCCTCTTCCTGCGCGAGCGCCTCAAGGCCACCGCCGCGATGGACCTGAGCGACGGGCTTTCGATCGATCTGCACCGCCTGGCGCTGGCCTCCGGCGCGGCGGCGCGACTCGATCGCCCGCTGCCCGCCTTCCCCGGCACGACCCTCGATCACGTGCTGCACGGCGGGGAGGACTACGAACTGCTGTTCACTCTTCCTCCGAAGGTCCGGCCGCCGGAGACCTTCGAAGGCCTTCCCTTGACCCGCATCGGCACGATGGAGAAAGGCAGAGCGGGCCGCGTCGAGCTGTTCGGCCGCCCGCTGGCCGCGCTCGGCTGGGACCACTTCCGGCGGCCAGGCCAGGACTGAATCCACCATGGACAGACGACAGTTCTTGGGCGCCGCCTCGGCCGCGCCGGCCGAGTTGGCGCGCCGCACGGTCACCAGCTACGGCGCCGCCGGCGACGGCCGGCGCGACAACCGCGAATCGATCCAGCGGGCCATCGACGAATGTGCCTCCGCCGGCGGGGGAACGGTGTACTTCCCGCCGGGACGCTTCCTCAGCGGATCGCTGCGGCTGAATAGCGGCGTCGCGCTCTGGCTCGATCACGGCGCCACGCTGGCCGCCTCCAGCGATCCGGCGCGCTACGAACGGCGCCAGCCGACCGATCGACTGCCGCCCGACGCCTGGGAGTGCGCCTTCCTGCTGGCCGAGCGGGTCGAGCGCGTCGCCATCCTCGGCCACGGAACCATCACGGGAGCGGGACTGGCCAGACCGCGCCCCGCCGGGGGCCCGCTTCAACCTTTCCGCCCGCGCCTGCTTTCTTTCGAGCACAGCCGCGACGTGCGCGTCGAGAACGTCACGCTCCGCGACGCCGACCGCTGGACGCTGCACTTCTACGACTGCGACGGCGTGCGCGCCACCGGCCTCCGCATCCAGGCCGCCTACGACATCGTGAACACCGACGGGATCGACGTGGACGGCTCGCGCAACGTCGTCATCTCCGGCTGCCAGATCGTCGCCGGCGACGATTGCATCGTGCTGAAGACGACCAACTATCTCGGCGACCCGCGGCCGTGCGAAAACGTGACCGTCTCGAACTGCGTCCTCTCCACCCGCGCCAGCGGACTGAAGATCGGCACCGAGACGCACGGCGATTTCTCCAACATCGCCTTCGCCAACTGCGTCATCTTCGGCGACGGCGCCATCCGCCCGGACGGCGTCTGCCTGGAGTCGGTGGACGGCTCGCTGGTGCGCGGCGTCTCCGTATCGAACATCACCATGCGCGACGTCCGCGCTCCCATCTTCGTGCGCGTGGGACATCGCCGCGCGGCCAGCCGCCTGGAGGACGCAGTGTTGTCCAACATCGTCGCCACCGGCGCGGAGATGACCTGCTCGATAACGGGAATCCCCACGCAGGCGGTGCGCGAGGTGACAGTCAGCGACGTGCGGCTGTCGATGGCGGGCGGGGGCGAAGCCGGACTCGTCGACCGCGAGGTTCCGGAGCGGGAATCCTCCTATCCCAGCGGCAGGATGTTCGGCCCGCTGCCCGCCTACGCGTTCTATGTGCGGCACGCCGCCGGCGTGACCATCCGCAACGCCAGCGTCTCGGTCGAAAAACCCGACGCGCGGCCCGCGCTGGTGGCCGACGACGTCGCCGGTCTCACCCTCGAAGGCCTGCGCGGCCAGGGCGGAACGCGGCTTCGCAACGTGCGCCGTGGCTGAGGGCCGCGCCGCCTACGGGTGAATCCGCGCCGCCCAGCCGCCGCCGGGCGCCAGCCGGATCTTCATCCGCGTGCTCCGGCTCACCTGGCTGCGCGCCATGGTGAAGTCGCCGGCCATGCGGCTGGCGTTCACCCCGTCCCGGTAGGCGATCATCCGGAGGTTTCCTTCGGGAAGGAACGACAAGTCGAACTCCAGGTCGCGCGCCGTCCAGTTAGTCATCGCGCCGATGTACCAGTTACTCCCCTTGCGCCGGGCTACTAACACGTACTCCGCGAGTCTGGCGTCGAGCACGCGCGTCTCGTCCCACACGCTGGGTACGGGCCCCAGAAACTCCATGGCCTCGATCTCCCGGAGATAATTGGACGGACTGTCGGCCAGCATCTGCAAGGGGCTCTCGAACACCACGTACATCGCCAGTTGGTGGCAGCGGGTGCCCAGGGCCATGGGCCGCTCGAAGATCTGGGCGAAACCGCGCTGCGTGGCGTTAAGCATGGCGCCGGGGGTGTAATCCATCGGCCCCAGGAACATACGCGTGAAGGGTAACGTCACGTTGTGTCCCGGCTCGGCGTCCTTACTCCACTTGCTATGTTCCAGGCCCAGGACTCCTTCGGTGCTGACCAGGTTGGGCCAGGTCCGGGTCAGGATCGCCGGCCGGATGGCGCCGTGGAAGTCGAGCAGCATTTTGCGTTTAGCCGTCTCGCGCGCCAGGTCGTGGTAGTAGGCCATCAGCACCTGGTCGTCGCGCTGCATGAAGTCGACCTTGATCCCCTGGATGCCCCACTTGGCGAACTGGTCCAGCGCCGGTTGGAGCTGGTCGGCCAGCGTCTTCCAGACCACCCATAGGATGATGCCGAC
>CAYOTD010000337.1:0-6068 GCA_964406685.1 uncultured Solibacteraceae bacterium
TGAAGACGGCGAAATAGAGGATGGTCAGCGGTTCGGCCACCGCGCGCAGCGGGCGCCAGTCGAAGCGGTGGCGCTCGGCGGAGGAGCGCACAACGGGCGGCGGCAGGCAGAACAGCAGCAACAGGGTCACGGCGATTCCGGGGAGGGCGCCCCAGAAGGATCGCTCCAGCCCGAACGTGTTGGCCAGCGCGGTGAAGTAGCTCGGCCCCGCCGCCATGCCGAGCGTGCCGGAACTGACGAAGATCGCCATCCAGCGGCCGCGCTGCGCCGTCGTCGACAGGCCCACGCGCGAAGACGCCTGCGGGTGGAACGACGCCACTCCGGCGCCGCCCAGGGTCACCATGGCCAGCAGCCATCCGTAAGACGGCGCCGCGCCCAGGGCGGAGATGAACACTCCCGCCACCGCGGGGGCCAGCGCCGAGAACAGTCGGCTGCGGAAGCGGTCCGACAGGTAGCCGTAGAGCGGCTGCATCACCGAGGAGGAGCAGACCAGCACGCCGCCCAGGAATCCCGCCTGGGTGAGAGTGAGATGGAGCTTGGCCACCAGCCACGGCTGAAAGGCCGCCAGCGCGCTGGAATAGAGATCCACGCAGAAGTGGCCGAGCGAGAGCAGCACCAGCGCCAGCAACCCTCCGCGCGAGATGCCTCGCGTGGTGAAGCCAGACGACACCTCCACTGGAACCGTGCCGGAACTCATGGGAACGAGGAACTAAGATCCATTATAGTGGCCTTATGCGCTGGTGGATGGTGCTTGCCGGTGTTTCGGCTGCGATGGCGCAGCCCGTGCTGCTGCGCGAGTCCGGCTTCAAGTCCGTTTGGGAGATCTGGGCCCCGCGCCCCGAGATCGCTCCGCGCGGCTACCTCGATGCGACCCGGTATCGCGTCCAGCCCGCCTCTCTCGCGCTCTCCGGGAATTCGAACCCGGCTGTTTGCGGCGGCTGGCAGCGGTCGGCCGGCGGCGTCGAGGCGGGCCGCTGGTACCGGCTCACGGCGCACTATCGCACCGAGGGCCCGCAGTACGACCCGCTCCAGGTCGTGGCACGGCTGGACTGGAGCGATGCCCAGGGCCGGCGCGTGGGCCAGCCCGACTACGGCTGGCGCGTGGTGCGCGACGGCGACTGGCGCCGGGTCACGCTCGAAGCCCCCGCGCCCGAGAAGTCCTCGGCCGTGAAGATCCAGTTGCTGCTGCTCAGCGCTCCGCATACCACTGTCTGGTGGGACGACATCACTCTGGAAGGGATTCCCGCGCCGGCGCCGCGGCCGGTCCGCGTGGCGGCGCTGAACTTCCGGCCGAAGGGGAACACGACCGCGGCCCAGAACGTCGAGTCGTTCCTCGGCGGCATCGAGAAAGCGGTTCCGGAGAAGACCGACATCATCGTGCTACCTGAGGGCATAACGGTGGTTGGCACGGGCAAGAAGTACCTGGACGTAGCCGAACCCGTGCCCGGCCCGACGACCGAGAAGCTCGGTGAGTGCGCGCGCAAACGCTCGGCCTGGATCGTGGCCGGCCTCTACGAGCGCGAAGGCACGGCGGTCTACAACACGGCGGTGCTGATCGACCGCGCGGGGCGCCTGGCCGGTCGCTACCGCAAGGTTTACATCCCGCGCGAGGAGATGGAAGGCGGTATCGCCCCGGGCAACGACTACCCGGTCTTCCGCACCGATTTCGGCACCATCGGCCTGATGATCTGTTGGGACGTGCAATACGCCGACCCGGCGCGCGCCCTCGCCCTGCGCGGCGCCGAGATGATTCTCATGCCCATCTGGGGTGGCACCCAGACCCTCGCTAGAGCCCGCGCCATCGAGAACCACGTCTACCTGATCAGCTCGGGTTACAACTTCCCGACCCAGGTTCTGGGCCTCGATGGCGAGGTTCTTGCCACGGCGGAGCCGGGACAGGCGGCGGTGGCCACCGTCGATCTCGCGAAGCGTCCTTACGACAACTGGCTGGGTGAGCTGCGCGGCCGGTTCCTGAAAGAGTTGCGGCTGGACGTGCGCGCCGAGCCGCCGGACGCGCTGCGCTGATCAGGACTCGGTTTCCTCGACGAACCTCTCCACCGGCATCGTGTAGATGGCGGGCTTGCCGTCCCGGTCGCTGGCGAAGAAGATGCGCTGGCTGGCGGGAGAGAAGATCGGCGCCACCATGGCCGGATCGCTGGCCCGGTGCTCGGCGAGAGTGAACTCCCGGCGCGTCACGCGCAGCAGGAGCAGGATGTGCGGCGACGCCTTGCTGCCGCTGGCCCCGATGAACACGCTGGCATCCCCGTTGCGGCCGAAGTGAACGAACTGGCTGGTGGGGGCGAGGAGGGCGTCGGCGCCGGTATCCGGCGTGTTCTCGCGCAGGGTGTTCAGCTTCGTGCGGTCCTCCGGGAAGCTGAGATACAGAACCGTTCTCCCGTCCGGCGACCACAGGGCCGGGCCGCAGGCTCCCGGGGCGGTTTTCAGGCGGCGGTTGTCCCGGCCGTCGAAGCTCACCAGCCACCACTCTCCTCCGCGCCGGTACAGGATGCCCGCCCGGCGGGGACGCGGTTGGGGCGCTTCCACCGCTTCGTCGGACTCGGTCACCGTGGCTGCCGCGGCGCCCCGGGCCAGCCGCAACAGGCGCAGGCGATGCTTCGTCCCACGCCGTTCCACGAACACCGCGTAGCGGTCGTCCTCGGTCAGAGAAAGGCCGCCGGCCGGCTCGTACCCCTCGGCGGCACGGTAGAGCTCGCGGTCGTTCAGTGACGACAGGCTCGCCTGGCGCAAGCTCGGTCCGTCGAAGTAGCAGATCGCGCGCTCGCCGGCCGTCAGGGTCAGCGAGGTCCGGTCGAGGGCGCCGGCCTGCGTCAACTGGCGGATCTCGCCGCTCCGGATGTCCACGCGAAACGCCTGTATCGTCCCGCCGCGGTCGGAGGAGAAGACCAGGAAGCCGCCGCGGCGCGATAACGCTCGCGCATAGTAGGGAGGCAGGTAGCTGGACCAGGCGGGGTCCGTCAAACGCAGGATCTCAAACTCGGTGGCGGGGTCGGGATAGCGCCGGCGCTCATCCGGAAAGGTCGCGCCTTTCTGGGCCGATGCCAGCCGCGGAAGAGTGATCGCACAGAGGAACGCACGCCGCGACGGCATACCTTCGACTCTAGCATGCAGCCCGGAGCCTGCCGGCGGCGCGCTAGAACGGGAAGTCCCGGCGCGCGGCCTGGGCTGCCTGGGTCTTCAGGAAGGGGTAGGGGTTCACCGGACCGCCTCCCAGGCGGACTTCGTAATGCAGGTGGGGCGCCGTGACGCGGCCGCTCGCGCCCGAGAACGCGATCACGTCGCCTCGCCGCACCTGTTGCCCGGCAATCACGTTGAACCGCGACAGGTGAGCGTAGTAGGTCTGCACGCCGCGCCCGTGGTCGACAATCACCAGCCGTCCGTAGGTTCCGGAGTATTCGGTGAGCACCACCACGCCGTCCGCCGCCACTTTCACCGGAGTCCCCACAGGAGCGGAAATGTCCACGCCGGTGTGAAACGCCTGGCTGAGGGAGAATGGATCGTTGCGCTGTCCGAAATAGCTCAACAGCCGGCCGTCGACCGGCCACAGGCTGGGCCGGGCGTTGCCCGACAAGGCCGAAGGCGCGCGCCGGTTGAAGGTCGCGAAGTTCGCACTCTTAAGGAAGTTGTACTCGTCGAGGGACTCGGCGACGGTGGGCACCAACCGGCCCTCCATCGAAATCTCCGTCGGGCCTTCCAACTTGTTCTTGATCCCGTAGGCGATGGATACCTCGCTGGCGAACAACTGCAAAGTGGCCAGGTCCTGGTTGGTCTGGTTGTTAACCTTCTGGAGCGCTTCGTAGCGGTGGCGCAGCGTCTCCACTTCCTGGCGCAGGGAATTGTAGCCGGACACCTTCCACGCCATCCGGGCGTAGCTGGAAAGGAAGCCAAACAAAGAGAAACAACCCAGAACCGCAAGCCCAAGCACGGCGTAGACGACAGTATGCGGGATGTGTATGCGGCGGAGCCGGCCGTGTAAGGAATGAGCGAGAACGACGATGAAATAAGGCTGGTTCATCAACACTCCCAGATGGGACAACCTGCGCCGGGAACGATTCCCCGCTCAACGCGTCCCGGCGTACCCATCTTTCGAAAGAACCGTCACCGAAAAGCAGCGAACTATCAACCGTACCAAAGACCCGGCGCTGTGTCAAGGAGAAACATCGCCTGTATCCTCATGACCCGGAAGGAGAATTGGCCGGGCGCGTTTGTTCTATCCTGAGTGGTGAATGCGCATGGCATGGGTCTGCGCAGCGACGGCTGTGTTGCTGTCCGGTTTCGCGGCGGGCGGGCAGGGCGACGCGGAGCGGCTTCTCCGCGAGGCGATCGCGCTGCATCAGGGGGGCCAACTGGAGCGCGCCATTCCGCAGTACCGCGCGTACTTGAAGCTGAGGCCCGAAGCCGTGGATGCCCGCTCCAACCTGGGCGCCGCCCTGGCCGGCACCGGCCGCTTCACGCAGGCCATCGCCGAGTACCGCGAGGCGCTCCAGCGCCGTCCCGGAGATCGAAGCATCCGGCTGAACCTCTCGCTGGCGCACTACAAGCTGGGCCAGATCTCCGACGCCGCGGCCCTGCTGGCCGCGCTCCGCCAGGAGCAGCCGGACAACCGGCAGGTTACCCTCCTGCTGGCCGATTGCTGGCTGCGCCGGGGGGAGAACGGCAAGGTGATCGCTCTGCTGGCCGGCAAGGAGCAGGGCAGCCGGGAGGACCTGGCGATCGCCTATCTGCTGGGGACGGCCCTGCTGCGCGACAAACAGATCGAGCGCGCGCAGAAGGTGATCGATCCGATTCTGCGTAACGTCGACTCGGCTGAGGCCCGGCTGCTGCTGGGGATGGCCAGGATGGAGGCGTTCGAGTTCGAGGCCGCGGTCGCCGATTTGAAGAAAGCCGTGGAACTGAACCCTCAGCTTCCAGAGGCCCATTCCCACCTGGGCCGGGCCTACATCCAAACGGGCGACACGGCGGCCGCGCGCCAGGCGTTCCAGAAGGAGCTCGAGCGGAATCCAAACGACTTCGAATCGAACCTGCAACTGGGGGCCCTGCTGCGGCTGGATCAGGACTACGACGGCGCGCGCCAGATGCTGGAACGGGCGTTGCGCGTGAGGCCGGGCGAGATGCGCGCCCGGTTTCAGCTTGCCTCGGCGCACCTGGGCGCCGGCAGGCTCGACGAGGCGCGGAGGGGGCTGGAGGCGATCCTCAAGCAGGCGCCGCAGTTCGTGGAGGCGCACATCGCGCTGGCCACCGTTTACTACCGCCTGGGACGGAAGGCGGACGGCGACCGCGAAAGGGCGCTATCCCAGAAGTTGACCATGGAACAGCGGGTCAGAACCTACCAGGTGAAGGACAAATGAGGCGGGCGTGGATCGTGCTTGCCACCGGGGCCTGTGCCGTCTGGCTGGCGGGAGCGCCGGCCATCCGGCGCCCCGGCTTTGTGAACGTCGCGGCGCGCTCGAAGATCACTCACGTAACCAACAACAGTTTCGTGGACCGGAAGTTCTTTCCCCAGCCGATGTGCGGCGGGGTGGCGATCTTCGATTTCGACGGCGACGGCCGGATGGATCTCTTCTTTACCAACGGCGCCAGACTGCCGGAGCTGAAGAAGACGGACTCCAGCTACTTCAACTGCCTGCTGCGCCAGAAGGACGATGGGACCTTCGAGGACGTCACCGTTCGGGCGGGGCTCACGGGAGACCATCTCGATTACAACTTCGGCGTGGCGGTGGGGGACTACGACAACGACGGCCACGAGGATCTCTTCCTGTGCAGCATCGGGAGGAACGGTCTGTACCACAACAACGGCGACGGCACTTTCAGCGACGTGACGGCGGCGTCCGGGATCGGCGGCAAGCCGGCCAACACCCTCAGCATCGCCGCCGCCTGGCTCGACTACGACAACGACGGACGGCTGGACCTGTTCGTTTCCAACTACACTCTCTGGTCCCCCAAGACCGACGCCCGCTGCATGATGAACGACCGCGACTACTACTGCGATCCGCGCCACTATCCCAGCGTTCCGCACCGGCTGTACCGGAACCTGGGCCAGGGCCAGTTCG
>CAYOTD010000338.1:0-6063 GCA_964406685.1 uncultured Solibacteraceae bacterium
CGCGCAGAAGCCCGGTGTCAAGCACCTGGTAGAAGTACTGGAACCCGGTAAAGAAGAACAACTTGTTCTTGTCCTTCTTGATCGGCGTGCCGGGGATATGGACCGGCCCGCCCAGAGTGAAGCCCGGATAGAAGTACTTGTTCTGCGGCCGCGGCGACTTGTTGTAGTTGGAAAGCCAGTCGTTGGCTTGCAGCGCGTAGTGCCGGGCGTAAAGGAACCCGGAACCGTGATACTGCTGGCCGCCGGACTTGGCCACCGAACTGAGCACCGCCGGCCCCTTCTGGTTTTCGGCGCTGAAGTTCGACATCGTGACCTTGAACTCGGCGATCATGTCGGCGTTGGGATTGACCGGCGTGTCGCAGTTGCAGCCGGGGTCGGAGACGTGCGCGCCGTCGGCCGTGATGTCCAGCGTGTTGCCGGGGAGGCCGTTGTAGGAATAGGCGTCGTTCAGCGGGCTCTGGCTTCCGGCATTGCCGTTGGCGTTGATGCCGATGGTCTGCCCGCTGTAGTTGGCGGCGTTGTTCGTCCCGTTCTTGATGCCGAAACCGGGCATAATCTTGATGAACTCGGCCGCGTTGGTTCCCACCTGGACGAAGTTCTGAAGCTGCTTGACCGTCAAGGTGGTCGATTTCTCGCCGGAGTCGACGGGAACCAGCAGGTCTACCGTTCCCACGACTTCCACGCTTTCCGACGTGCTGCCGACTTTGAGGGTAACGTTGATGTTACGCCGCTCGCCTCCTCCGAGGGCGATGTTGGTTTCTTTGTAGGCCCCGAATCCGGGCGCCTCGACCGTCAGCTCATACGCGCCCACCGGAACGGAGGCAAACGTGTAATAGCCCTGAGTATTCGTGACGGTTTCGCGAAGTGAACCGGATCGTTGGTCCCGCAGCCTTACGGTCGCCTGTGCAACCAGCGCTTCGGAAGGATCGGAGACGACTCCGGTTAAAGTGGCATAGAGTGATTGCGCTCGAAGGTCCGCGGTGAACACGAAAAGGAATACCAGCGCCGCGCCCCCCCTCGCCGCACGGATCATACAACCCCCTTTTCTCCGCCGTGCGCAGGCGGCGGCCACCACCCAAAAGCACTTCACTGGCAATTCTGTACCTTTTAACCCGCGGATTCAAGGATCTTGTGCGTTCTGGGACGCCGTAAATCCGATTTTTCACTTGCTGGATGAAACACAGCCGCCCGGCCCCCGGATTTGGCTGGACTCGTAGTGCGCGCCGCCGCGGCGGAGAGCGGTACAATTCGCCCGAGGCCATCTGATGAGCACAAGCCAGCCCTTCAACGGGACCCTGCCGGGTTCCCTGCTTGAGAACTTCTTTCCCGCCGGGTGGGACTTCGCCCGGATCGACGCCTGCTGTTCGAACCCGCCCGAGACGGTGCTGGAACGGCAGCCGTGGTGGAATCCCGATTTCCAGCCGGTTCCCTGCGCCACCCTGGCGGACTTCGACGCCATGTTGGGCCACGAGATCGCCATGGAGATCAGCCGCGCCCGCATGGAGAAGCGCAAACTGGTCCTGATCCTCCCCGTCGGCCCCATGGGAATGTACCGTTGGGCCGTCTTTTTCCTGAAGGAGTGGGGTGTCCCCTGCGACCACGTTTACGGATTCAACATGGACGAATGGTCGGACGCGGAGGGCAACACCCTGCCGCCGGACAATCCCGGCTCGTTCCGCTACGCCATGGAGGGCGCCTTCTACGGGCCGCTGGGCAAGCTGACCGTGCCCGGGAACCAGCGCCACTTCGCCACCCGCGACATGCTGCCCGAGTATCCCGGGCGCATCGCCGCTCTGCGCCGGGAAGGCGCGAAACTGGACGTGGTGTTCGGCATCGGCCGCGTCTTCCACATCGCTTTCTGGGAGCCGCACTTCGCCGCCGAGTTCTCCAGCGACGAGGAGTGGAAGCGGCAGACCCACCGGCTGGCCGCCAAGCTCCACCCCCTGACCGTGGAGCAGAACGCCATCACCAGCTTCAAGAGCCGCACGACGCTGGTTCCCACCCGCGCCAACACCATCGGCCCGGGCCTGTTTCTCTCGGCCGACCGCATCATCGGCGGCGCCGACGGGTCCCTCGGGCGGGGCATGCAGTGGCAGGGGCTGAGTTTCTGGGTGACGCTGCGCTACGGCCCCGACCGCTGGGTTCCTTCCAGTTTCATGCCGACGCTCCCCGGGCGGCTGTTCTTCCTTCAGGAGCTGGCCGGCCCGCTGGTGGCCGAGTGCAACTAAGGATCAGCGCTTGAACCAGCCCTTCCGCCAGGAGTCGAGCTTCTCCTTCAGGCGGGTGGTGAGGCCGGGCTTGTGTGCCGCCTCCGGGGCCGGAGGAATCGAGCCGCCGCGCGGGGAGGAGAGGTCGTCTTCGGACGGAGGATTCCAGGGCGTCTTGCTCACCACGCGAGGGCGCGGTCCGGCGAAGGCGTAGGTCCGCCGGGCGAGGCTTCCGTCCTTCTCGCGCAAGATCAGCGAGAAGCCGCGGATCTCGGCTTTGCGTTTTGCACTGTCGGCCTCCACGGGCTCAACGGTGACCGGATAGTAGCCTTCCACGTCCCGCTCGATATACGCGGTTTCGTAACGGTGGCGCCGCAGGCTCCAGACGAAAACCCGGAAACCGTCGAACTGGTAGGGTTGAACCGGTTTGGAGAGCGTGGTCCACAGCCAGATGTGCTTGGTTTCCTCTTCGTCGCGGACCTCGCCGAGGGAGAAGTAGGACGTGATGCGATGGCCCTCGGCGTATTGCGCCACCTCGTCCGGGATGGCCATGATCAGCATCCGCGTCAGCACCCAACCGGCCTTGCCGCCGGGGGTTCGGACCAGGCTCCAGTCCTCCATCGGCACGGTTGGCGCGGGCTTTGCCGTCTCCTGCTCCGGCTCGGTTTCCTCGGGTTTCGGCGTCCTGGACATCTCCAGCCAATTGGCCGGAAGGCCCGGCGGCGCCGGCATGGGGAGGGGTGGAAGGACCTCGTCCTTCTTCTTCTTTTTCGGTTTCCTGCGGGGGGCGGCCGATCCGGGCGCGGTGACGGCGAGGATGGGCGAGTTGTATGGCACGCGCGGCGCCAGCTTGTGCGCGATCACCTCGACCGAACCCTTCTCCGGAATCTGTTCGAAGCTCGGCGCCTGGCGGTTGGGCTCGGTGTGAACGTTCAGGGGGTCGTAGACTGTTGCGCGGCCCTGCGAGGGGAGGCGCGCGGCCCACTCGGCGGTGCGCTTGAGCTTCCCCATTTCCTGGCTGGAGAGCAGTTGCCGGGCGTCGGTCCAACCTTCGACGCCCTGGGCGGTGCGGACCTGGAAGAAGCGCCGGCGCCGGTTGATAATCTCCAGCCGGTCGCCGTGCTTGACCGTGGCCACGGTTGGCGATCGGGGATGCAGGTCCTGCCGCAGATTGGTGGAGACCGGCCCCACGAAGGCCTCGCCGATCGCGGGGGCGCGCTCCGTTTGGGAACCGCATCCGGCCAGCGCGGCCAACAGGAGCACCGGCGGAAGAAGGCGCGAGGCGAGCATGAATCCGCGAAGACCCTAAAATAGTGTAACAAGCCCTATGAAACGCCGAGCCTTTCTCGCTGCACTTCCCGTTGCGTCCGCCTCCGCGCGCGCGCAGCAAGGGCCGCCGCGCGAAGAGCGCGTCGAGAGCCTGACGGCGCCCGCCACGCCCGCCCTCGCCATCAATCACCTGGGGTTCCTCCCCAAGGACCGCAAGACCGTCATCTACCGCCTCACCGGCGCCGAGGCTCCGGAGCGGTTCAACTTCCGCGACATCGGCGGCTGGCCCAGACCATACCTGCTGCGCCGGCCTCTCCAGCGGGTGGCGGGCGACTTCGGCGATTGCCTGGTGGGCGACCTGACGGATGTCGAACGCGAAGGGATGTACCAGGTGGCGGTGGAGGGGGAGCGGTCCGTGCCGTTCTTCATCCGGCCCGACCTGTGGCGGCGCACGCTTCCCAAAGCGGTCGGTTACTACCGCTATCAGCGCTGCGGCGTCGAAGTGCCGGGTGTGCATCCGGCCTGCCATCTCGACGATTCGCGCCGGCGCGACAACGGCGCGCGCGTGGATACCACAGGCGGCTGGCACGACGCCGGCGACCTGCGCAAGTGGATGAGCGCCACCATGATGAACGGCATCGCCCTGCTGGGGCTGGCGCGCAACCTGGGCGAGAAGTGGGACCAGGGTGGCGCGGGGGTCGCGGCGCTGCTGGAAGAGACGCAGTGGGGCAACCGCTACTTCCTCAAGATGCAGGACACCGATGGGCGCGTCTTCGCCGATGTGGCCGGCGGGCTTAACGGCGACAACAGCGACAATCACTGGACCGACAACATCCCCGGCAACGACGACGACCGGTATCTCAACCCCGCCAAGAACGGCCGCGTTCAGGCCATGTTCATCGCCCTGGAGGCGATGGCCGCCCTCGCCTGGCGCGGCCGCGATGAAGCCTACTCCCGCCGCTGCCGGGAGGCGGCGGTGCGCTGCTGGAAGGCCAACACGCCTGGCGGCGATACGCTAAGCCTGGCCTGGTGGACGCTGGCGGCGATCGAGCTGAACCGCGCGGCGCCGGAGACGGGGCTGGCCGCGGCTGCCCTCGATCTGGGCCGGCAACTCGCCGCGCTTCAGGCCGCCGCATTTTCCGGAGGGCAGAAGCTGATCCGCGGTTTCTGGCTGGCGAAGCCGGGTTCGACGGAGCCCTATTCCCAGGCGGTGGATTCGGCGCTGCCCGCCCTCGCCCTGCTCGAACTCCTCCAGGCGTTTCCCAACCATGCCGACGCGGGGCGCTGGCGCGACGCCGTGCGGTTGCACTTCGACGAGTACGTCCTGCCGATGAGCACGCGGACGCCGTACCGCATCCTCCCGGTCGGCGTCTACTACGGTTCGCCCACTCCGGAGCACTACCGCCCGCTGGCGGGCGAGTTGACGTACCGCTACTTCCTGCCGGTGCGCAAGCAGTTCTGGTGGCTGGGAACGACATCCCACCTGGAGTGTTACGCTCTCGCTCTGGCGACCGCGGCGAAGGTATTCGGCAAGCCGGCCTACCGCGAGCTGGCCTATCGCCAACTGGAATGGGTGATGGGCGGCAATCCCTTCGCCGCCTGCCTGATGACGGGGGAGGGGATGCGCAATCCTTATCCACACTCGCGCTTCGTGGGCCTGATCCCCGGCGGCATCCTGAACGGCATTGCCGGCAACGTGAAGGACGAACCGGTCCTCGACATGGAATACGGCTTCGACTGGCGCACCACCGAGTACTGGAGCCCGCACAACGCCTACTACATCTGGGCGCTGTCGGTGCTGGAGAGCTGAATAGCAGAAGCATCCAGCGCGGCATTCCCGGTATCCCATCGGTATGCCTGGGAAAAAGACAATCGCGGTTGTGGGTTCGACCGGCGCGCAGGGCGGGGGACTGGTGCGCGCTATCCTCAACGATCCAAAGGGCGAATTCGCCGTCCGTGCGCTGACGCGCAAGACCGGCTCGGACAAGGCGAGGGAACTGGCGCGGTTGGGGGCCGAGGTGGTGGCCGCCGACGTGGACGACGAGGCGAGCCTGCGCAGGGCCTTCGAGGGCGCCTACGGCGCGTTCTGCGTCACCTTCTTCTGGGACCATTTCTCGCCCGAGAAGGAGTTCGCGCAGGCCGCGGCGATGGCCAAGGCCGCCAGGGACGCCGGGCTCGAGCACGTCGTCTGGTCGACGCTGGAAGACACGCGCCGGTTCGTGCCGCTGAGCGACAATCGTCTGCCCACGCTCATGAGCAGGTACAAAGTCCCGCACTTCGACGCCAAGGGTGAAGCCAATCACCTGTTCACGGATTTTGGCGTGCCGGTGACGTTCCTTCTGACGTCCTTCTACTGGGACAACCTGATCCATTTCGGCATGGGGCCGAAGAAAGGGCTGGACGGCCAGCTCAGCTTCACGCTGCCGATGGCCGACAAGAAACTCCCCGGCATCGCCGCCGAGGACATCGGCCGCTGCGCCTACGGGATCTTCAAGCGGGGCCGCGAGTTCCTCGGCAAGACGGTCGGCATCGCGGGCGAGCACCTGTCGGGCGCGCAGATGGCCGCCGCGCTGGGCAGGGCGCTGGG
>CAYOTD010000339.1:0-6025 GCA_964406685.1 uncultured Solibacteraceae bacterium
TCACGTTCGGCGAGCTGGCCGGCCCGATCATCGTGTCCGGATCGTTCCAATTGGCGTGGTTGAGGAAGTTCAGCCCTACGGCGCTGAGTTCCAGCGTCCGGTCGGCTTTGAGGGTAAAGCGCTTGATCAGCGACAGGTCGTGATTCTGGCTCCCCGGGTTGCGCAGCGTCGGGTGCGTCCGCGGCCCGTCGCCCACGGTGAAATCCGCCGGCTGGTCGAAGGCCGCCGGATTGAACCACGAATCCGCCGAGGGGTTGGCCACCTCCGGGTCCACGCCCGGCACGACGTTCACGTGCAGTCCCGCGACCACTCCTCCGGTGTCGTTGAACTGCGGATACAGGGCCAGCGGATCGCCCGCGCTGAAACTGCTGATGGCCGACACCGACCAGCCTTCCACCAGGTGGCGCCGCCAGTCCGAGTAGGGCAGGAGAGCTTTGTTCGGTCCCATCGGGAACTCGTAGGCGTAGGTCATCGACAACCGCTGCGGACTGCTGTAGGCCGTCAGCGCCCACTCGTTGCGGCGGTTGAAGAAGTCCTGCGTGCCGTGCGGCCCCGAGTAGTCGTCCATCTGCCGCGAGGCTTCGTAACTGGCGCTTACCATCAGCCCCTTCGAACTCCGCTTTTCCAGCCGCATGTACCCCGCCACGCGGCGGTACTTCCCCGCCGGCCAGTAGGCGTACACGTCGAAACCGCGGTACTGCGGATAGGGCCGCAGGGCGCGGCTGAAAGACTCGGTGTACAATTGGTCGCCGTAGGACAGGTGCTCCAGGCGGATCGCGTTCAGGTTCACGCTGCCCCCGCCCAGAAGCAGGTTCTTTCCTTCCGACATGTACCCGCCGCTGGTGACCAGCACCGATCCGGGCAACTCGCGTTCGAAGGAGGACGAGAACGACTGATACACCGGCTGATTGCCGTTGCGGTCCACCAGGTCGGCCACCGTGTCGTTGGCCGCTTCCTTTCGCAGATCCGGCAACACCTTGACTGCGGGCACCCCGCCGGCGAGGGTGAAGGCCGGCTCCAATTGCGTGTTCGACGACAGGAAGATCGGTGCGCCCGTGTAGCCCTGCGTGCCGAACTGCGAGGTGTAAATGGGGATCGCCGAGTAGCTGCGGCCGTACGACAGCCGGATCACGTTCTTTGGATTGCCGCGCGGGCTCCAGGCGATGCTGGCGCTCGGCTCCAGCCACACGTTGGCCGGCAGGAAGGCGCGCGGAACCCCGTCGCGGTTGGCCGCGATCAGTGCCCCGGGACGGCCGTTGGCCGGGTTGACCACCGTCAGATCCACCGTTGTCTGCCGGTCGTACTTCTCCACTCGCGGCGTAGCGGCCTCCAGGTTGAGCCCGAAGGAGAACGTCAGCCCCGTCTTCATCTCATAGGTCTCACCCACCGAAATCCGGCCGCTTCTCCGGCGGAAGTAGGAGGGCGATTCCACCTGGCTCTTCTCGCCGTAACTCGCCAGTCCCAACAGGAAGCTGGCAAAGGCATGGCCCGTGTTCGAGATTCCCGGCAGGCTCGTCAACCCGGTGGTGAACCGCAGGCTTCCGCTGGGATAGGTGGGCAGGAAGACGTTGATCTGGGACAGCACCAGTTGGCCGGTGGCGCGGAAGTGGTGCTTGCCGCGCCGGGCCGAGAAGCCGTTGGTGAACACGTAACTGGTGCGGGACCACCGCGATACCGGGCTCACCCGCCCCATGGAAAGGTACGATCCGAGGGTGATGTTGGGAAACGTGTTCCCGCCCGCCCCGCTCAACCCGATCTGCGCGGCGTAGTCGGCCGGCTCGCCCCGGCTGTTCCGGCTGGAATCCGTCGATCCCTCCATTGTGAACGTATTCACCGTCTTCGGGCTCAGCGTCAGCACGTGTTCCATCGAGGCGCGCCGCGAGGAGAAATCGCGGTCCGAGGCGCCGGGATCGGCGGCGGTGGGGTAGTATTGCGCGGCCCCGGCAAAGCCGTTCGAGAAGGACCAGCCGAAGGTCAACCGGTGGCGTTCGCGGAAGTTGTGATCCAGTTTGCCAATCATGCCGTTGACGGTGTTGGATTCCGGCGACACGGCGAAATAGTTGTTACGGTCGAACGGACCCACCGAGGCGTTGGCCAGCGGGTAGTAGGTGAGCGCCTTCTGTGCCACCGCGTCCAGTCGCGACGCCGGGATCCGGTTGCCGGGAAACGGCTCGCGCTGGTATTGCAGATTTGTGGTGGTCACCGATTGGGAGGAGTCGTAAGCCGGGTTCGGGTTCGTGGTCGACGGGTCGTAGATGGGCAGCAGAACACCGGAGGAATCCACCGTCGCGGCGAAATCGCCCGTGCGCTCCGGAGTGGTGGCCACGGTGCGCAGATACGACCGCGAGATCTGCTCCCGCACCCCTTCGTAGGAAAGTGAGAAGAACGTCCGCCGCCCGCCGTCATAGAGCTTGGGAATGACCACCGGGCCCGACAGGTTGAAGCCGAACTGGTTGCGCCGCAGCAGGGATTTCGTGCCGCCGTTTTGCGTGATCTCGTGCGGCACGGCGTCGAAGAAATCGTTGCGCAGGTTCTCAAACAGCCGTCCGTGCCACCCCCGGTGCGCTCCTCCGTTTCGCCTTCCTTTCCGGGTCCCGTCGGCGCGCAAACCGAGTTCCCGGGCCTGAACGCGGAACTCCTCAATGGCCTTCTGAATCTCGCTCTGAGGCTGCTGTTGCGCCGCGGCGGCCGCGGCCCATAGCATGGGGCACAACCAACGCATCACCATCTCCAGTGTAACGCGACGCCGCCCGCCCCTGGCGCGTTTCCACGGGAACATTCCCCCGGGGAATTGTTTTGGGTGATAATGGGGATTCGAGCCATGCCCGTCTACCGGATCTATCGCATCAAGGAGTCCCCCCGCCAGCAGTTCCGTTGGGCTCCCCATGTCTGCGGCGCCACCTCTGTCCGGCTCCGGGACTATGAAGAGGGCGAAACCGTCGAAGCGGCCAGCGTATATGCCGCCTGGAGCGTTCTGCGCGACTCCCCCTCCGCCCTTCGGGTCGGAGATCTGCTGGCCACCGAGGACGGCGGTCTCCGGATCGTTAAGTACGTCGGTTTCGAGGAGGCCCGCTGGGCTGTGCCCGAAACCCATCCCCCCGCCCCGGCGGTTTCGGCCGTGGCTGGCTCCGCGGTGCTATAGAATAGAATTGACAGCTTTATCATGCTCCCGGATCCAGATGGGGCGGACCGGATCGCCTGCTATGCCGTCGTGACGTATATAACCGGCCCGCTCGGAGCCTTCGTGGACCACTTCCGGCGGGAAGCGGATCCCTCCTCCAATCTCCAGGCTCACATTACGCTGCTTGCTCCCAGGCTGTTGCGTGGCACTCCCACCGCCCGCAAGTGGATCGAGGACCAGGTCCGCGGCTTTGAGCCCTTCGAGATCGAGGCCACCGAGGTAGACGTCTTCGATCTGACGCAGGTGATTTACCTGGCCGTGGGAGACGGGGGCGGGCTACTCGGGCGGCTGAATCGGGCCCTGAACTCCGGCCCGCTGCGTTTCGCCGAGCCATTCCCCTACTGTCCGCACATCACCCTCGCCCAGGAATACGACGGACCAGGTTTTTCCGAAAGGCTTCAGCTTGCGCGGCGCCGATGGGCCGATTTTCGCCATTCCCGCCGCTTCGCTATAGACCGGCTTGCTTTTGTCGAAGGAAGCGCCACGGATGGTTGGGTGGATTTGGCCGAATTCCGCCTCGTGGCCGACTCCTAAGCCTTTCTATTCAAAAAGCTTACCCTGCTCTTCAACCACCGGTTTCGGCCTCGACATCCGCCCCGGGCGGCCCACCACTCCTACCACGACGAACTCGGTCAGCGCGGCCCGGGGCACGAAGATCTTCTGGTCTCGGGACGCCGGTCCGGGCGGCGTCACCGTGAATCCCTGTGTCTCCACCGCCAGCAGGTTGTTGGACAGAACCCCTTCCATCACTTCCCCGTCGCGAAACGACATCCGCACCCACAGCCCTTCCGTCTTGGGCCGCGTCTGGAACACGCGGGGTCCGCGGGCATCCTCCAGGGAATCGAAATCCCTAACAAAACAAACGACTTTTATATCGCTGTACGGGATCACGGCCAGGGTTCCGGAGGGTGTCAGGACCTCCACTCCACCGGCCAGGAGGTAGGTCTGCGGGTTGACGAAACCGGCCACCGACTCGCGGTCGAAGCGCGATATCAGTACCTTTTTGCTGGTCGAGCCGGCCAATAGAACCCCGGAGCGGGACTCTCCTTTCAAACAATTTCGCAAGTATTGTATCATTGGCACGATGTCTGGTGCGGCTCCCATGTCGCGGCTGGTACCCTCCTTTCTGGATTTCTGCCGCGTCGAGAAGGGGTTGTCGGCCAACACGCTGTCGGCCTATGCCAGCGACCTGGAGCGGTTTATGCGGTTTGCCCGCGACCGGGAGGGCTCCCGGCTGCCCGAGACCGAGGGCCTCCGCCGCTACACGGACTCACTCTACCAGGCCGGACTGAAAAGCCGGTCCATCGCCAGGCATCTTGTAACGCTCCGCAATTTTTACTCTTTTCTGCTTCGGGAAGGCGTCCTCGAAACCGACCCGACCGCTGCCCTGGTGATCCCGCGGCAGTGGGAAACTCTTCCTAAGTTTCTGAATCATGAGGAGATAAATCGTCTGACGGAGGCTCCGGATCCGAACCGACCCACTGACCTCCGCAACCGCGCCATGCTGGAGTTAGCCTATGCCGCCGGGCTCCGGGTGTCCGAGCTTTGCCAGGTGGAGGTTTCCGATCTGAATTCCGAACTCGGCGTGGTCCGGGTTATGGGTAAGGGCGGCAAGCAGCGGCTGGTTCCGGTGGGGGAAGTGGCGCTGGAGGCGGTGAACCAGTGGCAGAAGACTGGCCGGCCGGCTCTTTTGCGCGGCCGCGCCAGCCGCTACCTGTTTGTGACCGCGCGCGGAACCCGGTTGACGCGACAGCGGTTCTGGCAGGCTGTGGGCCTGTGCGGAAGGAAGGCGGGGATCTTCCGCGCCTTGTCACCGCATGTCCTTCGCCACAGCTTCGCCACGCATCTGCTGGAGGGCGGAGCGGATCTGCGGGCGGTGCAGGCCATGCTGGGCCACGCCGATATCGCCACGACCGAGATCTACACCCATGTGGCGGGGTCCGGCCTCCGTAAGACGGTGGACAGCCATCACCCCCGCGCGCGCGACGCGCGGGACTAAGTTGCGAGAGCGATTGCGATGAGCGATTACATGTTCATGCTGGAGAACCACCTTAGCGCCGCCCAGGCGCGGGCGGTTGCTGTGGTGCAGTCCTGCGCCTCCGAGGCCGGCGTCAGCCTCTTCCTTACCGGTGGCGCCATGCGCGACATGCTGGGAGGGTTCCCCATCCGGGACCTCGACTTCACCGTCGAAGGCCATGCCCTCAAGCTCGCTAAGGCGGTGGCCAAGCACTCCGGCGCTCACGTTGTCTCCGCGGATGAGACCCGCAAGCAGGCCGAGATGCTGTTCCCCGGCGGCGTGACCGTCTCCCTCGGAATGGCCCGCGAAGAGCGGTACATCAAGCCCGCAGGCCGGCCCCATGTCACCCCCGCCACCATTCACGAGGACCTGCGCTCGCGCGACTTCACCATCAACTCCATCGCCCTCTCTCTCAACAAAGCCTCGCTCGGTCTCCTGCTGGATCCCAACAACGGCCTGGCCGACCTGGAGCACAAAGAGTTGCGGGCTATTTCCAACTACACCCTCTACGACGACCCCTCGCGCCTGTTGCGCCTCATCCGCCTCCGCGTTCGCCTGGGCTTCACCATCGCCGAGCGCACCCAGAACCAGTACGAGAACGCCCTTCTGGCCGGAATGGAGAAACACATCTCTCCCAAGGCGCTGTTCCAGGAGCTTTGCCACATCGCCGATGAGCCCGATCCCGGCCAGGTGGTCGAGGCGCTCGACCAGTGCAATCTGCTGACGCTGTTTTGCCCCGCCCTCACCGGAGGGAAGCTGAACCACGCCGGCCTGGCGAAGCTGCTCAAGGCCAGACAGATGATCCCCTTCGGCGCGGACCTGCGCCT
>CAYOTD010000340.1:0-6024 GCA_964406685.1 uncultured Solibacteraceae bacterium
GACACGATCCTGGCGGCGGGGGAACGGGCCCCGGTGGAGGCGACCGGGGACGAAGCGCAGATCTACGTGCAGAGCGGCGTGGCGGCGGTGGGCATCGGCGCGGACCGCGTGCGCGTGGGGCGAAAGATGGAGGAGCGATTCCATCCGGACTTGTTCCTGCTGGACGACGGGTTTCAGCATCGCCGGCTGGCACGCGATCTGGACATCGTGCTCATCGACGCGCTGGACCCGTTCGGCGGCGGCGCGCTGCCGCCGGCGGGCCGGCTGCGGGAGGCGCCCGGCGCACTGGCCCGCGCCGGCGTGCTCGTCATCACGCGGGCCGCGCGTGGGCGCCAGTACGCGGGGTTGAGGGCGGAACTGGGGCGGTGGAACCCGCGGGCGCCGATCCTGGTGTGCCGCACCGTGCCGCAGGGCTGGGTCCGCGCCGGTTCCCGGGAGGAGTGCGAACCCGGGCGGCTGCCGTCGCCCGTGGCCGCCTTCTGCGGGTTGGCGAACCCGGACTCGTTCTGGGAGACGCTCGACCGGCTCGACTGCTCCACCGTGTGGCGGCGGGGGTTTTCCGACCACCACCGCTATTGCGGCGCCGAGATCGCCGAACTCGAGCGGGCGGCGCGGAAGGGCGGCGCGGCGGCGCTGGTCACCACCGCGAAGGACGTGGCCAATCTGCCCGGCTCCACGTCGCTGCCCCTCTACTGGCTGCGCATCGGGCTGGAGGTGGAGGGCGAGGAGGGACTGCTCGCCCGGATTCCGCGGGTGTGACTTCGGTCCTGCCGGCGGGTGAGGGGAGTCCGGCTGGCGAAAATGGGTAATCGGTTACTGTCCCTGATTTCTACGGCAGCGTTTCGCCGACGAGCTTGCCGAACTGAGTCATCATCTGGATGACCGCCGGGCCGAGGGTCACCAGCAGCAGGGAAGGCATGATGAGGAAGAAGACGGGGAAGACGAGCTTGACGCCCAGCTTGCGCGCCGCCTCGTTGGCCTGCTGGCGCATCCGCGTGCGCAGATACTTGGCGTGGCTGTGAAGAGCGGGCGCCGGGGACGATCCGAAGCGGTCGCTCTCGATGATGAGGGTGGCCAGCTTGCGGAGTTCCGGCTCGCTGTTGCGCTCGGCCATGTTGCGCAGCGCGTCAATGCGGCTGGTGCCCAACTGGATCTCGATCTGCACGAAGGCCAACTCGGCGCTCAAATCCGGATGGGCATGGCGCAACTCGCGGGCGGTTTCGGCGATGGAGTGATCCAACGGCTGGCCGGCCTCGATGCCCAGCACCAACAGGTCGAGCGCGGCGGGCAGGCCCGACCGCAGCCGGTGGGAGCGCGCTCGTATCACCGCGGCCAGGATCCGGTCCGGCAGCATGTAGCCGAAACCCATGGCGCATAGCGCCGGCGCCACCGCTTCTCCCATGCTTCCTTGCGCCACCGCCACCGCCCACCCGGTGATCAGTCCCAGAAGGATGGCCCCGGCGGCGCGGACGCCCTGGAACATCGTCACCGCCGAGGGCCAGCGATAGCCCGCCGCCGCCAGGCGCGCGCGCAGGTCCTTGTCGTCCTTTCGCAGCGACGGCACGCTCTCGCCCAACCGCTTCAGCGCCCAGGCGACCACCTCTTGCGTCGACTCGGCCGGCTGACCGGCTCGCCCGCCGGCCGGCAACAGCACCAGCAGGTAACCGGCTGCAAACACTCCGCCGAGGATGAACAGAAACAGGCCGCCGAGATACCAGAGTTCCATCGTCACACCCGTATGGCGACCATTCGCCGGATGATGAAGTGGGCCAGCAGCAGGCACCCGATGGCCGCGGCGATCAGATCCTTGCCGCGCGGGTGCCGCACCAGGATGCCGATGTAGTCCGGGTTCACCGTCGACATGACGAACACGATGCCCACGGGCAGCAGCGTCAGAATCGTCCCCGTCATGCGCCCGTGGGCCGAGATGGCCTTCACCTCGCCGCGCAGCGCCGCCACCTCGCGCATGTTCTCCGCGATTTTGACCAGCACCTCGCTCAACTTGCCGCCCGTGCGGCTCTGCAACTGCACGGCCGCGGCGAACACGCTCATCTCCTGCAAGGGGATGCGCTGGCAGAGGTTCTCAAAGGCGGCCTCCCAGGACAGACCGAGCCGGCGCTCTTCCGCCGCCTTCCGGATCTCGCCCGCCAGCGGAGGCATCTTCTCGTTGCCCAGCATCTCCAGGGCGGTGGAGAAGGGGTGGCCGGCGCGCAGCGAGCGGGCCAGGAAGTCCATCGCGTCCGGCAACTGCTGTTCAACCGCCGCCAGACGATTCTGCCGCACCCGGCAGACGTAGAAGTAGGGAAGCAGCATGGCCGCCGCGGCCGCCATCAGGGCGGACCAGCCCGGGATCAGCGTCATGTTGATCAGCAGCCCCGACACCAGTCCTCCCAGCAGGAGCATCATGAGCGTAAGCCGTCCGACGGACCAGCCCAGATCCGCTTCGGCCAGGACGCGCTTCAGACGGTCGACGAAGGCGAACTTCGACAGCAGGTAGGCCCAGACGGAGATCGTGCTCAGAACCTCCTTCTTGAGCAGCGGCGAAGCCTCATCGTCCAGCAGGGCCGACGGCGCGGCGTCCGCCTGCCGCGAGGCCCGCTCCAGCCATTCGGCGGAGGCGACCAGGACGACGCCCATGACGCCGAACACGCCGGCGAAGAACAGGATGACGAGCACACTGACCGGCATCGCGTCGCTCTACCTCGCGCGGCCCAGGCCGGCCGTTTCCACCGGGTTGGCCAACTGCGGGGTGACCAGGACCACGAATTCGCGTTTGGCGCCCGCGGGCGTGCGGCCTGGGAACAGCCGTTCCAGCAGCGCCGGGTTGCCAGTGGAGTCGTGCAGTCCGGTGAGCAGACAGCTTTGGCGGTCGGCGAGGTCGATCTCGGCCTCCAGGCGCCGGCTCGCCACGCCGCTGGCGACCGACGACCGCAATTCCGGCTCCAGGCGCAGCCGCAGCGAGCCGCGCCGGATGGCCGACGGGGCCAGTTGAATCCGCAACCGGCCGGCGCCCGCCTGGACACTGACCGGCCGGTTGGTTCGCGCCGCCAGACGTGAAGACGACAGAACCTCAAGCTGCCGCGCCGCGCCCAGCCGGTTCAGCCGTCCCTCGACGTCCGAGCCGGGGCGAAAAGCGGAAACCTGCCAGGCCTGCCGGTCGGGCGACGCGGTCAACTCCGTCCGCAACTCGTCGAGCGCGGAGGGCGAGGCGCTCAACATCCTCACCAGCAGGGTAACGCCGGCCTCGCCCGCCGGCGCGGAGGAGGCGGAGGCGGATTGAACCGCCGCCCGCGCCGCCGCCGTCCCGTCGAACAACTGGCTGAGCGCCAGACGCCGGGTGGACTGCTGGGTGTCGTCGCCGGCATTGCGCAGGGAGATACGAACGCGCGCTCCGGAATCGGCCAGGGCCAGCAGTTCGGCCTGCTCGGAGCTGACCAGCACGGTCACCACCTGGTAGGAGCCGCGTCCGGGAGTGGTTTCGCCCGGCCCGGCGGCCAACACCTCAATGTTCTGCAAGACGGTTCTCAGGCTCGTGACGCCGCTCTGGCCGCCCACGGCATGGATGTCGATGCGGTGGCCCGTCCTCAGCAGCGAGACGACGCCGCTGGAGTCGCTGACATGAATGCTGACGGCGCGCATCCCGGAAGGGATCCGCGCCCCGGCGGCCGCCTTCGAGTCGCGCGCCGCCACCCGCCCTTCCGTGATGGCCGCGCCAGGCTCGATTGCCTCCAACGCCATCAGTCCGATCACTTCTTCGCGCGAGGAGTAGGCACCCTTGAGGTTGGAAGCGTCCGGCACAGCCGCCATCTTCACGTCCGCCGCAGTGATCGTCGCGCCGGGCTCGATCCGGTGCGCCGCCGCGGCGATGGTCCGCCCACGCTCTCCGGAGGCCAGCTTTCCCACCAGTAAACGATAGAAAAGAAAGGTAGAAAGCAGGGCCACCGCGAATGCGATGGCCAGCAGTTTGATGACGTTCTTCTTCATTCCGTTTCAGGAGCAGTCCGACACTCCGGCCCCGCACCCCAAGTACACCACCAATGGGGCTGTTCGCCTATCGGTCGAATGACCCTAGAACCAGTACGGGAATCGCCTTAAGAAGGCGAACACTATGCGATACTCGGCAGCTCGAAGCCGGCCCGGCGCGGACGCGAGAGCATGGCGTCGGCCTCGGGGTCGCCGACGAAGCGCTCCGCCTTCGGGTCCCAGCGCAGCTTGCGTTTCAGGTCGCGGCAGATGTTGACGAGATAGCAGACCGTTGTGGCGCGGTGGGCCGCTTCGACGTGGGCGTTGGGTTGCTTGCGGGTGCGGATGCAGTCGAGGAAGTTCTCTATGTGCCAGCGGTTCTCGCCGGGGCCTTCGATGGTGATGTCGGGGGAACCCTTCAGCAGTTCGCGGGGGACCGCGTCCACCGTGCCGCGCTTGATCTCCATGGCGCCCTTTTCGCCCAGGAAGATGGCGCCCAGGTCGGCGTGGTCGCGCTTGGGTCCTTCCAGCTTCAGCAGCGTGCCGCTTTCGTAGCGCATGGTCACGCGGCACTGCGGGCCGGGCTCTTCGGGCCAGATCTCCACCGGTCCGGTGTCGTCGGCGCCCAAGGCGGACTGCACCTGGTCGAGGGCGTGCGTGCCCCAGCCGGTCACTCCCCACGATTGGCCGCCGCCGTCGTAATCCCAATACCAGGACCAGCGGGTTTGCAGCTCCCGGTGATAGGGGCGCAGCTCGGTCTGGTTGCACCAGAGGTTCCAGTCAAGTCCTTCCGGGACGGGTTGCGCCGGGCGGGGCTGCCAGCGCCGGGGCGGCTCGAAATTGCAGGCGATGACGGTGTGGACCTTGCCCAGGGCGCCTTCGCGGATGGCGCGGCTGGCCCAGGCGTTCAGCGGGATCGAGCGCTGCTGGGTGCCGCACTGGAGGACGCGATTGTAGCGCTTGACGGCGTCGGCCAGGGCGCGGCCCTCGGCGATGGTCAGCGCGACGGGCTTTTCCGCATAGACATCGAGGCCGGCCTGCATGGCGTGGATGGCGATCAGCACGCGCGCATGCGTGGTCGTTTCGACGAAGACGGCGTCGAGTTTCTCTTTTTCGAGCAGGCGGCGGTAGTCCTGATACTGGCGCCAGCGGCGGCCGCCGGCCAGTTGCCGGGCCGCCAGCGCGCCGTTGGGCAGGTAGCAATCGGCCACGGCCACGAACTCCGCGCCCGGGAACTCCTCATTCTTGGTCAGCCACCGCCCGCGGCCGCCCGCGCCGATCAGGGCGAGCTGGAGCCGGCTGTTGGCGCCGAAGGCGCGCGCCGGTACGTAATGGAACAGCGGAACAGCCGCCGCCGCTCCCAGGAAATTGCGCCGGTTCATCATTGTGCCCTCATCCTTCATCAGGCCGCCGCCAGCACGCGGCGGACGGCGTCGGCGTTCTCTTTCGGTTCGTCCTTGAATCGCGGCCACATGCCGACGATGGCCGCATCCCGCGGCTTGATGTTGGAGTAGACGTAGCGGAACGTCTGCTCCACCTTTTCCGCCGGATCGATGCCGCGGCCGGCGGCCAGCAGCTTGAAGGCGAAACAGGTCTTCTTCGTCTGGCGGATCATCCTGCACATCCGCTCGGGGTCCTTCTCGAAGTAGGTTTCCCCCATGGGCGCTTCGCCGAATTCGCGCCGGCTCTCTTCCACCGTGCGGGTGACGCGGTACAAGCAGGTCATGTAGTAGTCGTTGTCCCAGCCGCGCCCCTCGACGTAGTCGACCACGGCGGGGTTGTGGGTGGAGATGCCGCCGGGAATGCCGGCGTCCTGCACGCGGCGGTAAAAGTCGCGGACCTTGTCCATCTCGCCCGCGCGGAAGCGGTCGTCGGTCAGGTTGCCGTGGTGCGCGATGCCGATGGGATGGAACTTCGCGGCTTCCTTGATCAGCTCCGGGTTCTTCATCATCTCGCCGTGGCCGAGCACGAGCCAGTTCATCTTGCCGCCTTCGTCGCGGTAGCGCTTCAGGTCGGCGAAGGTCTGCGCGTCGAAGTGCACCTGCCAGGTGTTGATGCCCA
>CAYOTD010000341.1:0-6002 GCA_964406685.1 uncultured Solibacteraceae bacterium
TGGGACGATGCCGGCCACGTGGTCACCAATTTCCACGTGATCCAGGGCGCGTCGCAGGCGACGGTGAAGCTGACCGACGGGCGCGATTACCGGGCCGGCCTGGTCGGGGCGAGTCCGGGGCACGACATCGCCGTCCCAGAAGTACTCCGCCCCCGCCTGGCGGCGGAAGAAATCGTAGACCGCGTAAATCGTCGCCCGGCCGCTGGCCCCCGCCAGAACCAGCAGCGTGCGGTTCTTCTCCGGAACCGACAGCATCCGGTAGCCGTCTCCGCCGTACTCGAAGCCGAACGGCGCCACCACGCCCCGGCGCATCAGGTCGCGCACGATAGGATGGACCGCGTCCGACCCGATGAGTACGATGTCGCCGGCGGGCAGGTTGCGGTCGTAGGGATTGATGTAGGTGACCACCTGCGCCTCGCGGCCGGTCGCCTTGCGCCAGTACTCGGCGAAGGTCTCGCCCGCGATCTGATAGGCCTTTTCACCCTTGAGCGGCGTCATCACCGTGAGCCGCTGCGCCAGACCCGGCGCCGCCATCAGCGACAGGACAAGGATCCCGCGCAAGTTCATTTCGCGGCTCCGCGCAGCGTGGCTTCGTGCTTCGGCAGATTGCAGATGGGCAGCACGCGGATCGAGCGCAGCAGGCTCTCAAACGGCACAGTCTCGAGCTTGAAGCCCGGTTCGGTCCAGGCCAGCATGCCGGTCTCGGCCACCGTGGGGAGGGTGACGTCGAGCGAATCCCAGGTGGTTTCCAGCAGCCCCATCGCGTTCTGTTGCTTGGCGGCCTCCAGCATGAAGACGGCGTTCTTGCGCGATTTCCAGGGCGAAACCACCACCGGGAAGCCTAGGTCCTGGAAGTACTTGGGTACGGGCCAGCCGCGGGTTGCGTCGTAGTTCCAGACATCCATGATGACGTCCTTCGGCAGTTCGTCGAGCACCAGGTGGCTGTTGAAGGGCGGAACGCTGTTGGCGTAAGACAGACGGCCAAGTTGCGGGTGATCGCGCTGAAGGAACATGTCGTGCCAGACGAAGACCTGAATCTTGCGCTCGGCGAAGTAGCCGTACAGCTTCTTGAGGTGCTGGGCGAGAGTGGCGCGCGGGTTTTCGCCGCGGCAGGCATCGCTGGCCATCAGTCCGCGATGGCCCCACGCCTCATCCAGGCCGAGATGGAAGTATTTCGGGTTGTCGAACAGCTCCAGCATTTCCCCGAAGCGGTCAAACAGGTGGTCGTAGATAGCCGGATTGGTCAGACAGAACGTCCAGCCGTCCTCTTCGTACAACGACCGGAATTGCGGAAACCGCTCCAGCACCACGTGCAGATCCGACCGGGACCGCATGCCACTGGCATGGCCCCAGGAGTTCAGCATGGGAATCATCTCCATGTGCAGCGCCTTGCCCATCTCGATCAGCGGTTTCAGTTGCGCCGGCGTGTAGGCATTCTCGTAGGCGGTCTCCGGGCGCTTCTTGGACTTGAGCGACGCCCAGGTCTCCAGCACCACGGCATTGTACTTGTACCGCGCCGCCACCAGCATGGCCTGCCGCACGCTCGCCAGCTCCGTGTTGGGGAAGATGCAGATGTGCACCCCGCGGAATCCCAGTTGCGGATAATCGACGATGCGCGCCCCGGCCACGCGCTTGCTGGCAACCATTTGCAGCAGCGTCTGGACGCCATAAAGCAAACCGCGCGGCGTCTCGGCGACGATGCGCACGCCCGCCTTGCCCGAATCCAGCAGATAGGCCTCGGGCCCTTTGTGCGCGGCGTAGAGCGTCGCGCCCGGCAGTTTGGCCAGCAGTGCTTTGCCGCGCGCCGTGCCCGCCAGGGCGAGAGTAACCGGCGCCGGTGTCGCGGCGCCCACGGTCACGGCTACCCCGTGCAACCGCTGCATCTCGATCGCCAGCACGCGCGCTACCTGCGTCTCCTCGGGAGTGGCCGCGGCCACCGCCAGCGGAGAGGCCAGCGGCAGGCTCTCCGCGCTCCATTCAACGTGCCGCGGCGGCGGCGTGATCTCGGGATTCGACGAACCGGCCAGAAGCGCGGCGGCGAAGAAGAAACTCAACATGGACGTATTCCTCCTTACGGGATTTTGCGTTACCATTTCGGCCATGGATCTGCGCGGGCTTCGCAGCTTTGTCACGCTGGCCAGGATCAATAACATCACCAAGACGGCCGGCGCCCTGCACTTGAGCCCGGCCGCCATACACAAGCAACTGAAGAACCTGGAGGAAGAGCTCGACACGCGGCTCTACGAACGGGTCGGACGCCGCCTCCGGCTGACGCCCGCGGCGCAGGTCCTGCTGCCGCACGCCACCGACCTTCTGCTGCGCTACGACGCCACCCTGGCCGCCTTCGCCGAATGGAAGGGCCTGAAGACGGCGACCGTGCGCCTGGGCACCGGTCCGGGAATCAGCATCTCGACCCTGCCCGAGCTTCTGGCCGAGTTCCGCTCCGCGCATCCCGACGTCGAGGTCGTGGTGGAAACCGGCAGCACGGCCTTCCTGATCCAGGAACTTTCGGAAGGAACCCTGGACGTCGCCATCATGGTGAGCCCCGATTCCCCGGCCCACGACCGCCTCACCGTGGAAGCCTCCTGGGACTTCGACATCGTACTGGTCACCGCTTCGAGCGGCCTTCCCAAACGTTGCTCGCTCAAGGATCTGGCCGGCGTGCCTTTCATCCTGTTCAAGAGCGGATCGCAGGTGGAGAAGGCCATCGACACCTACCTGGCCGGCCTCGGTTTCCACCCGCGCGTGATCATGCGTTTCGACAACGCCGAGACGATCAAGGCCATCCTGCGGATCGGCGCCGGCATCTCCATGCTGCCGCACTGGGCGGTCCGCCACGAGATCGAAAACCGCACGCTCACGCTGATCGAGCAAACCGAGCCTCCCTTGCGCTCGAAGATCATCCTGGCCGTGCGCCGCGGCGGTTATCTTACCGGCGCCGCCCGGGCGCTGATCGAGATCGCGCGGCGGCGTCCGTCCCTTTCCGTGAACGACACCGCTACAACCGCTTGTGCCGCTCAAAAACCGCGACCGGATCGTCGCCCCGCGCGAACTCGCCCCGCGCTACGTCCTCGATGCTCTTGACCCGCTCGCACTCCTCGAGCACTTGCAGCATCAACTCGGCCGGGACCACCAGCACGCCGTCCAGGTCGCCGAAGATGAAATCTCCCGGATTCACCTGCACCGCCGCCGTCAGTTCGCCGGAGATCAGCACCGGCACCTGGTACTCCAGCATCGCCCACCGCCCGAACGCCTCCACCGGGTTGCGGTAGCGGCTGAAGACCGGGAAATCCATCGAGATCAGGTGGCAGCAGTCGCGGACGCCGCCGTCCACCAGTGCCCCGACGGCGCCGTGCGCCCGCGCGCTCGACGCGCTCAGCTCGCCGTACAGCGCCACCGGGAAGGGCGTGCCGCTGTCCCGTACCTCCACGCACGGGTAGCGCATTTCGGTGATCATCTTCAGACGCTTGTAGCGCACGCTCTCGTCGCGGGCGCAGCTCATGGTTCCTTTGACCGTGAAGGCGGGGCCTGCCAGCTTCATCCCCGGCGCCACGGGCGTGATCGAGTGCGAGAGCACCTGGTGGGGATACCCCAGGTGCTCCAGCACATCGAAAACGAGAGCTCCGTACAGCGCGCGGTAGCGAGCGCAGATCTGCTCCATGTCCGCTTCACGGACAGCGATCTCTCCGCCTATGCGTTGATGCTCCGACACAATTGACTCCTCTTAGAATTCCATCCGCAGGCCGAAGCGGAACTGCCGTTCCCCGGAAGCCCCCAGGATCTGCATGAAAGTCGAACTCGTCACGCTGCTGGACGGGCCGCCGAAGCGCGGCGTGTTGGTCACGTTAAACGCTTCCGTGCGGAACTCCAGCTTCGCTCTTTCGCGCACGCGGAACTGCCGGAACAGGCTCCCATCCATGCCGATCACGCCCGGCAGGCGAAGGATGTTGCGTCCGGTGGTGCCGAAGCGCACGTCGGTGACGGCCGCGAACGCCGTCGGATCGTAGAAGTACTCGCCCGGCCCCACGCCGCCGAGCTTCTCCACCACCGTCTTCACCTGGTCGGCGGTCTGCGCATTGTTGCGCGAGTTAAGCGATGTGCTCGGCGCCGAAACGGTGAACGGCTTCCCCTTGTACGAGTAGAAGATTCCGTTGGCCTGCCACCCGCCGAACAGCATTGCGGCCCAGCCCTCGGCGGCGAACGGCTTGCCCTTGCCCAGCGGCAGCTCGTAGACGAAACCGAGATGCAGGTTGTGGGGGATGTCGTAGCCGGCCAGGGCCCGGTTGCGGTTCATCACCGGCGCCCAGTTCCACGACACACCACCCCAGCCGTCGTCGTCCTGCATGTTGATGGCCTTGGACCACGTGTAGGCGCCCTTGACCATCAGCCCACCGCGTAGAGCGCGGTTGAAAGTCGCCTGGAAGGAGTGATAGTTGGCGTCCGCCCAGCCGTTGAACAGCAGGGTCGATGCGCTGCGGCCGAACTTCTGGTAGAAGGGCGCTCCGGCCAGCCCCGTGCCCGGCGCCGAGTTGTTCGCTTCCCAGTCGACAAAACTGTGAACGGTGCGCGTAGCGACGTAGCCGCCCGTGACCACGAAGTCGCCCGGCAACTGCCGCTCCAGGATGAAGTTCCAGGACTCGATGTAGCCGCGTGTTACCTTGCGCGATCCGTCCGGCGTCCACAGCGAACGGATGCTGTAGCGGTCGGGGAGAGGGAAGGTGCCCGAAGTCGGGCTCTCGCCCGTGATCGCCGGGATTCCGTTTTCGATGGAGCCGTACCACAGGTAGGAGTTCGCGGCCGTGAAGCTGGCGTCGATGGTCATCGGGTAGCTGCCGCGCAACGGCCGGCTGAGCACCATCGGATTGAAGGTGATGCCGAACCCAGTCCGCACCACGGTCTTTTCCGTGATCCGGTGCGTCAAACCGATACGCGGGGCGAACAGTTTCTTGCTGGTCGAGATACCGAGATCGGTGGGGTTATTCCCTAGCCCGCCGCGATAGACCGTATTGGTGTTCGGATCGTAGAACTCGATCCCGGTGTGCGCCCGGTCCAGCAGCGGGAATAGCTCATAGCGCAGCCCCAGCACCGCCGTGGTGCGCCGCCCGATCTGCCAGCGGTCGCGGATGTAGAAGCCGAACTGCCACTCGCGCGTGTTCATGGTCTCCCACTGCACGCTCTTGGAGGCCGACGTCATCAGCCCCAGCAGAAAGGTGGCGTAGCCGTTGTACTGGTTCCCCGCCGCCCCGCCGTTAAGCACCGTCGGCCCGACGCCGAAGGTCAGGCCGCCGCGCGGCCCGGAGCCGAGTTCCGGCTGCCAGTGATTCAGTTTGTGCCGGGAGATCTCGAATCCGAACCGGAGATTGTGGCTGCCGCGCGTCCAGCCGACGTTGGTCGAGCCCGTATAGCTCTGGTCCCGCTGGAAAGCGGGGTTCCAGTTGTCGGTGTCGCCCAGGGTCGAGTAGCCGCTGATGGAGACGATGGGCATGCCGCTCTGCCGGATATCGCTGCCGTTGGTGCCCGGAATCCCCCAGCTCTCCAAACCGTAGTTCTTTCCGTACATGGGCGGCGTGACGTCGATCCGGTTCCGCGAGAAGCCCAGCACGCCGTCCACCACCATGGTCGGCCCCACCACCCAGGTGTGGCCGACGGTGGCAAGCTGCGCGCGGTTGCTTCCCGTGCCCGACCCGGTATCGCAAAGCCCCGGCCCCCCGGCGTCGCCGAAGGCCGGATCGCAGTGCGCCGGCGCGTTCATGATGCTGTACTTGCCCCACACCGTGTGGCTGGCCGTCCGGTTCCAGTTGACCTTGACGTCGGCCTGGTCGCGGTCGAGCTGCTGCACCCCCGAGTTGTAGAAGTTGGCGCTGACGCCGGGCTGGTTCGGCTGCGGAATCAGGCTCTGGATCTTGCGCGCGATGGCGCTCTGGCGGGAAGCCGGTATGATGTTGCCCGCAAACGCCTGCCGCCCCTTGCCGTCGCTCGTGCCGGTCGAGGGATCGTAGATT
>CAYOTD010000342.1:0-5995 GCA_964406685.1 uncultured Solibacteraceae bacterium
TGCGCCCGCTCCCGTTTCGGGAACCCGCCGAACTGGTGCGGGTTTGGGTGGAGGAACCGGGGATGCCCGCCGGCATCAACACGGTTTCGCTCCCCGACTACGCGGCCTGGCGGGGGCAAATCCCGTTTCTTGCGGAGATGGCGGCGCTGCTGCCCAGAGTGGAGATGAATCTCACCGGCGACGGCCCGCCGGAGTGGGTCGAGGGACAAAAGGCCTCGGCGGATCTGTTCCCCCTGCTGGGAGTGGCGCCGTTGTTGGGGCGAACCTTCGCGGTGGGCGACGAAGCCCACGGCGCGGCTCCGGTGGTAGTGCTGGGCCACGGGCTGTGGCAGCGCCGGTTCGGCGGCGATGCGCGGGTGCTGGGCAAGCCCCTGGCGATCGACGGCATACCGCACGAGGTGATCGGAGTGATGCCGCCCGGGTTCGGCCTTCCCGACGACCGTGTCGCGGTGTGGACGCCGTTTGACCTGAGCCCTGCCGCCGTCCGGGACAGCGAGGATCACGTGCAGGTTCTGGCCCGGCTCCGGCGCGGCATCAGCCTCGATCATGCGCGTGCGATGACGGCCGCCCTCGCGGTGGAGCCTCTGGTAAGGCTCAGTCCGGCTCAACTGCCCCGGCGCGGCGAGATCCATCTGGACCACGCCGTAGCCATCTTCGCCGTAGGCGTGTCCCTGCTGACCGGCATCGTCTTCGGCCTCATTCCGGCCCTGGCCGGTTCCAAACCCGAGCTGGCGCGATGGATGCAGGCGGCTGGACGCCGCACCACCGGCGGCCCGGCTCGCCAGAGCATGCGCAAGGCCCTGGTGGCGGCGCAGATTGCCGTGGCGCTGACTCTCGCGGCCGGCGCCGGGCTCATGATTCAGAGCTTCCAACGGCTGCTGCGGGTGGATGTCGGTTTCGATCCCGATCGCGTGCTGACCTTCCAGGTCCGCCTGGCGGAGGCCGGGTATGCTTCCGAGATTCGCCGCGACGGGCGAGCCACGGGATTCAGCCTGGTCAGCCCGCGCGCCCCTGCCCGGTACCAGCAGATCCTGGAGAAGCTCCGCGCGATTCCCGGGGTCGAGTCCGCCTCCGCCCTCCCCTGGCTTCCGATGAACGGCTTTTTCTGGGAGGCCCGCCGGTTCACGATCGTGGGCCGTCCGCGGCCGGCGCCGGGGCAGCCGCGGCCAGGCGCGGGCTATAACCCGGTCGACGCCGACATCTTTCGTGCCTTGCGCATTCCGCTGGTGCGGGGCCGGCTGCTGAACCACCAGGACACGGCCAATTCGCCCTGGGTCGTCGTGATCAACGAGACCCTCGCCAAGACGTGGTGGCCGGACCAGGACCCGATCGGGCAGCCTATCAACTTCTCCGATTTCGGCGACTCGCGGCCGCGCCAAATCGTCGGCATCGTCAAGGATCTCCGCCAACTCGCTCGCAGCCAGGCGCCGCGGCCGCAGATCTACTTTCCATTCGTGCAACTGCCTCCCGAGAACCACACCAACCGGGTGCGCAGCCGGTTGCACATGAGCTTTCTGGTGCGCAGCACGCTCGCCACGGACCAGGTGGCGCCCCGGCTGCGGGAGGCCGTGAACAGCGTGGACCGGGAAGTGCCGGTGTTCGCCGTCCAGCCGATGAGCCACTACCTGGACGAGTCGGCCCGTGAGACGCGGTTCCTCACGATGCTGCTGGGAGCCTTCGCCGGCGTGGCTCTGCTGCTGGCGGCAGTGGGTCTGTTCGGCGTGATGAGCTACGCCGTCGCGCAGCGCACCTCCGAGATCGGCATCCGGGTGGCGCTGGGCGCCAGACCCGCGGACATGGCCCGAATGGTGCTGCGGGAAGCCTCCGACGTCGCTGGGATCGGCCTGATCGCGGGAGTAGCCTTTGCGCTGGCCCTGACCCGTTTCCTGAGGAGCGTTCTGTTCGAGATCAAGCCCGGCGACCCGGCGACGCTGGCGGCGGCGTCCCTCCTGCTGGGCGCGGTGGCCCTCGCCGCCAGCTACCTGCCCGCCCATCGCGCCAGCCGGGTGGATCCGGTGGTGGCGCTGCGCGCCGAGTGAGCGCCGCGCGCTAGATTTGTCCTTATGAAGACCGCGAACCTCGCCGTTCTCCTTCTGGCGGCAAACTCCTTCGCGCAGAACACCGCGCACCTCCGCATGCTCCCCGGCGAGCGCTGGTGGGCGGGGGTGATCAGCGAATCGCACCGGATGCCCTTCACCGGCGAGTCGCGATACCAGTTCGATTTCGACGCCAACACCGCCGGCAACCAGGGCCAGCCGCTTCTGATCAGCGACAAGGGACGCTTCCTCTGGTGCGACCAGCCCTTCGCGTTCCGCGTCGCCGGAGGCGAGATCCACGCCGAATCGAAGTCCGCCGCCATCGTCACCGGCGCGCCGGGCGGCACTCTGCGCGAAGCCTACCTCCACGTCAGCAGGCGCTTCGTCCCCAGCGCCGGCAAGACGCCCCACGAAGCGCTCTTTCTCCATCCGCAGTACAACACCTGGATCGAGCTCACTTACAACCAGAACCAGAAGGACGTGCTTGCCTATGCGCGCGCCGTGGGCGCCAACGGCTTTCCCACGGGCGTGCTGATGATCGACGAGGGCTGGTTCAGCCACTACGGCAACCTCGACTTCCACCGCGGCCGCTTCCCCGATCCGAAGGCGATGATGGACGAGCTGCACGCGCTCGGCTTCCCCGTCATGCTTTGGGTCTGCCCGTACATCAGCCCCGACGGCCCGTACTTCACCGAGCTCATGCTCGACCACACCCGGAAGAAGAAGACCGTCTGGCTGGTCAACGCGAACAACCCGCGCCAGCCCGCCCTCATGGAGTGGTGGGACGGGTTCAGCGCCGTCGTCGATCTGACCAACCCCGCCGGCAAGGAGTGGTTCAAAGCCCAGCTCGACCGCCTGGTGAAGGAGTATGGCGTCGACGGCTTCAAGTTCGACGGCGGCGACGCGTCCTACTACGCCGCCAAATCGATGCTCGCCCCGCCCCGCGCTTTCGACCCGCGGATCACGCCCAACGGTCACTCGGAGGAGTTCGCGCGCCTCGGCCTCGACTACCCGCTCAACGAGTACCGCGCCACCTGGAAGATGGGCGGGCAGCCCCTGGCGCAGCGTCTGCGCGACAAGAACCACGACTGGGCCGACCTCCGCAAACTCATCCCCGGCATCCTCAACCAGGGCGTGATGGGCTATCCGTTCGCCTGTCCCGACCTGATCGGCGGCGGCGAGTATCTCTCTTTCCGCGAGGCGCAGACGATCGACGAGGAACTCGTCGTGCGCGCCGCGCAAGTGCACGCGCTGATGCCGATGATGCAGTTCTCCGCCGCGCCGTGGCGCGTGTTGGGGCCGCAGAACCGCGCCATCGCCCGCGAGGCCGCGAAGCTGCACGAGCAGCTCGGCCCCGAGATCCTGGCGCTGGCGAAACGCGCGGCGGCCACCGGAGAGCCGATCGTGCGCTCGCTCGAGTATCAGTATCCGAACCAGGGCTACGGCGCGATCACCGACCAGTTCCTGCTCGGCGAGGAGATCCTCGTAGCGCCGGTATTGGACAAGGGCGCGACGACCCGCACCGTGATCTTCCCGCCCGGCGCCTGGCGGGGCGACGACGGTCGCCTGGTGCGAGGTCCGGCGAAGGAAACGGTAAGCGCGCCGCTGGCGCGGCTCCCATGGTGGCGCCGGGCGAAGAGCGAATGAACATCAGGAGAAACGCATGGCTGGAGACAGGATGAACCGCAAAGAGTTCGTGGCGGCGAGCCTCGGGCGCGCCGGCACGGGAGTGTGCATGTGCGGCGCGGCCCTGGGCATGCACGCGGCCTTCGCCGAGGAGCCGGCGAAGCCCAAGCCGGGCGAGAAGTCGGAGGCCCGGGCCGCCAAGCGCATGGAGTTTGTCGACGGCTGGGTTACCCGCTTCTTCAAGGTCGTGGACGAGAACCTGGACGAAGCCACGCGCAGGAAACTCATGGTGGCAAACGGCAAGGCCTGCTTCTCCGCCTACGCTCCCAACATGGCCCGGCGCGCGGAGCCGGTCTCGCTGGACCGCGTCCGCCAGTGGATCGCCGCCGGAGCCAAGGACCGCGGCTACGGCATGGACGGAGATACGATCACCTTCGAGTATGTCGGCAGCGCCGAGACCGGCCAGGCGGCGCCCGAAAACGTCTGTCTGTGTCCGACTGTCGAGGCGCAGAAAGCGGGGAGTATTTCACCCACTTACTGCCACTGCTCGGTGGGTTACGTGAAGGAGATGCACGAGCGGCGCTTCGGCCGGCCCGTGAACGTGGACCTGGTGGATTCCGTGCTAACCGGCGCCAGACGCTGCCGGTTCAAAATCACGCTGGCGTAGCGCGACGTCTCAAAGCCGGGCACCAGCGCAAGCCGCTGTGCCAGAATCAAGCGATGAGCGCATGGTGTTCCTGTTCCCTCGCTGCCGCGGTAATGGCGCTGGTAGTTCCGTGTACCGCCACATCCATCACTCCAGGCATCCTGGAATTCGTGGACCCCCCCGGCGGCGGCATCCCTCCGGCAAAGAAGATCTCGCTATCGGTACCGACAGGCGCGGCGAGTTTCACCGCCATCCCTTCCGCCAACTGGATCTCGGTTCAACCCCAATTGGGAACGGTGTCGGCGGACACCCCCAAGGACCTCACGGTCACCGTGAACCCGGCCAACCTCCCGACCGGAACCCATTACAGCGGCATTAAGATCGTTTTTGGGAGTTTCCATGCCGAGATCCACGTGCGCTTTGTGGTGGGCAGCGGAGGGGCGTGGGTTGGCTCCGGCGGCGTCTTGACCGCTTGGCCGTACGCGTTAACGGTGAACGCGAGGAGCGAGCCGGTCACGGAAATCGCGTGGCTAGAGGCAGACACGACTATGGCGTTCACCGCTCGGGTGACGACCTTTAGCGGAGGGGATTGGTTGAACGCGATACCGACCCAGGGCACAGCGCCGTCGTATGTAGGCCTGACGATGGACCCTTCGGGCGTTCCCGTCGGCCGTCACTTCGGCATCGTCGAGTTCGAGACCGCATTCGGAACCCTCATCCTTCCGGTGACGTTCAACGTCGCGACAACCGGCCCAAGCAGACTCAGGGTATCGGTGAAATCGCTTGACTTCCAAGGAGGAACAGCGGCGTCGAAGCAGAGCGTGGCAGTGACTAGTCCGGCCGGCTCCACCGGGTTCACGGTCCGGCTTCCCTCGCGCAGGCCCTGGCTCTCGGTTTCGCAGTCGAGTTCCCAGACTCCCGCCACGCTTGATGTGACGGTGAATCCGGCGGGCCAAGTCTCCGGAAACCGATCGGCGATCATCGGCATTCTAGGCTCGGACGGGTACTCGCAGCAATCCGTGCAGGTCAATCTGGTCACGCCGGCGATACACTTGTCGGTGACGCCGGACTCTCTGGCGCTTACCGCCGCCCCCGGCGCCGCCGCTCCGGCGCAGACGATTGCGGTCTCCCGCAGAGATGGGGCATCGAAGGAGTTTACGGCCTGGATCTCGACCGATTCGGGAGGTCCGTGGCTTGTCGCCACACCGGACTCCGGCAGGACTCCCGGCACGGTGAGAGTAACCGCGAGCGCGGCCGGACTGGCTCCGGGAACCTACGCGGGAGCGGTGCTTATTTACACGGAGGACGAGCCGGTCCGAGTTCCGGTGCTGTTCACGGTGCCGCCCGGTGCGAACCCGGGCGCGATGTCCGGACCGCCGGCCGTGGAGGACACCGGGGGAAACCTTTCGATTCCAGCCGGCGCGAACACAGCCGGATACATCTCAGTTGACCCGGCGACGCTCCCGTTCTCGGCAATCGCCGGGGGCGATACTCCACAGACGCAGCAGGTTCTGCTAAAGACCTCCGAGAGTTCGGCGGACTTCACCGCCTCGGTTTCCTCGAGCTGGCTCTCCGTTCAGCCATCAACGGGGACGATCACGCCGGCCCGTCCCGCAACCCTCACCGTCTACGTGGACCCGCTCACGCTTCCGGCAGGGACCCATTCCGGGTCTATCGTCATAAGCGG
>CAYOTD010000343.1:0-5986 GCA_964406685.1 uncultured Solibacteraceae bacterium
AGCGCTCGAAAACGTTCAGCCGCTTCGGGGCGCCCTGATTCCCGATTGCCGTCTGTTCCATCTGAATCTCCTCTATCGCGTCACACCATGGGGCCGTCCGGCGGCAAGTTCCCTCAGGCGCTCCGGCCCCACGGGCGCCTCCGGCTTCCACCCGACCAGCGCGAACCGGCCGGCCAGCCGGTCCCGAACCTCGGCGATGAAGGGAAACTCACGCTGCCCGCGCTCCACCAGAACGGGGTCGCGGAAGCCATTCTGAGAGAAGCTCTGGTTGATCACCCACGCAAACGGCCGGATGCCGGCCCGCACTAGGTCGTCCTGTAGGCGCGCGGCTTCGTGGACCGGCGTCGCCTCGGGCAGCGCCACCAGCAGGACTCGCGTGAACGCGGCGTCGCGGAGCCGCGGCAACAGCCGGCGGACAGCCTCCGGCATGTCGCTCATGGTGCGCGACACGTCGCGGTGATACGCTTCGGCGGCGTCCAGCAACAGCAGCGTGTGGCCCGTCGGCGCCGTGTCGAGGACCACAAATTCGTTCTCGCCGCGGGCCACGGTTCGCGCGAAGGCGCTGAAGACGGCAATCTCCTCCGTGCACGGCGAACGAAGGTCCTCTTCCAGCAGGGCCCTTCCCTGCTCGTCCAGGTCCGGCGCGGACTTCGCCATTACCTGCTCGGTGTATGCCCGCGTTTCCACCGCCGGATCGATCCGGCTGACGGACAATCCGGGAACCGTCGTCCCGAGGGTCTGGCTCAGATGCGCCGCCGGGTCGGTCGTGCTCAGATGGACCCGGTGACCCCGCTGCGCCAGCGCGACGGCGATGGCGGCGGCAACCGTGGTCTTTCCCACGCCCCCTTTTCCCATGGTCATCACCACGCCGTGCCCGGCTTTCTCGATCTCATCGATCAGGCCGGCCAGCGAGGGGGCCGCGGCCACTTCGCTTCCTCCGCCATGCTCCGCGGGAACCTGGCTCGTGGCCTCCGCCTGGAACACCGCCCGCAGGTTCCGGATCCCCATGGGGGCAAACGGCAACAGGGGAACCTCGAACGCCGGCAGCCGCCGAAGCCCGTCGGGGATCTTGTCGAGCGCTTCGCGGCCCCGCCGCTCCAGCGCCCGGGCCGCGGGATCAGCCGGGTCGCGCGCCACGAAAATCCCGTTGAGCAGCAGGAATTGATTGCTGACGCCGATGCCGGCCAGCTCCGCCCGCGTCCGCTCCGCCTCCGCCAGGGCTGAGGCCTCCGGGCGGCTCACCAGAACCAGCGTGGTCCTGGCCGGATCGCTCAGCGTCGCCAGGCTGGCATCGTAGAGCGCCTTCTGGGCCTGAAGGCCGGCGAGCGGCCCCAGGCAGGAGGTGCCCGAGGTGTTGGTCTCGATGAAACCCGTCCACGCCGCCGGCAGCTTCAGCAGCCGCAGCGTGTGCCCGGTCGGGGCGGTGTCGAAAACAAGATGGTCGAATTCCGCGGTTGCCCCGGCGTCGCCCAGCAGCTTGGTGAACTCGTCGAAGGCCGCAATCTCCACCGTGCAGGCCCCCGAGAGCTGTTCTTCCATGCTGTTGACCGCCGCCTCGGGAAGGATATCGCGGTACGGCCCGACCACGCGCTCCCGATAGGCCGCCGCGGCCGCTTCCGGATCGATGTTGAGCGCAAACAGTCCGTTCACACCCGGCACGGCCGTGGGCGTTCCCGTCAGGGTCACGCCCAGAACTTCATCCAGGTTCGAGGCCGGATCTGTGCTGACCAGCAGCACCCGTTTGCCTGCCTCGGCGAGAGTCACCGCCGTGGAGCAGGCCAGCGAGGTCTTGCCCACACCGCCTTTGCCGGTAAAGAAGAGAACCCGCGTCGGGTTCCGAAGAAATTCCGTGGGACTCATCTGGCGCCTCCCGTTCATCCGCAACACCGGCTCTGGAATACCGGCAGCCTTGGACCGGAAGACTTCGTCCCATCCGGTTCCAGGCCGGCGATCTGGGCGAGCTCCTCCTGAGCCGGATATCGCCCCGCGCTCACGATCTCGCCGTCGGCCAGGATCAACGGCAGGCATGCGGTTCCGTCTTTGGCCAGCCGCGACTTGACGTTCTGGTTGGCGGCAAAGGCCTGGGGCTGCTGCGCCAGGTTGTAGCGTTCCACATGAACCCCTTGGCCGGCCACCCACAGGAAATCCGACGCGAACTGGACCAGCGCCGGGTCGACGCTCGGCCCGCACACGCCGGTGGAACAGCACATCGGAGGATCGAAAACTTCCAGCTTCTTAATCACGGTGAGAATCTCTCCTTTATCGCCAAACTCCGATCATCAAAGGATCGCCACCAACGCCCGGAATCGCCGGAGCACGGGGAAGTTGATGCAGTACCCCGTGCGGGAACCCTCCTCCCGGCTACGGATCAGGCCGGATTCCTTCAGAATGCGGAGATGCTCGGATACGGTGGACTGGGCCAGCGGCAGTTCGCCCACAATCTGGCTGCAAACCCGGGCTTCCTTGCGGCAGAGCAGGCGGAGGATCCGCACGCGCGCCGGGTGGCCGATGGCCTTGGCAAGCAGCGCCAGTTCTTCGTCGGCCGCCTCCCCTTCCACGGGCCGCAGATCCAGCTCGAGCTCGGTCTCCGGCGCCGGACAGCAGGTTACATCGGACTTGGCTTCTCTAGTCATCGTCTATCGTCGATTGACGATTTTATCCTAACACGCTTCCCCCGGGGGGTGTCAAGAGGTTTCGCGGCGGCCCGCCCGGACGGCCGCTACGCGTTCTCCAGCGGATGCTCGGCCAGTCGCTCCCTGTGGCCGATGCGGCCATGGAGAAAAGTCAGCGCGCCGGGGAATCTCCCCGGGCGAAGATGGACGTTGTAGATGTGCCAGACGGCGATGGCCAGCAGAGCCAGAACGGCCTCGTGGGCGTGAGCTTCCTTCAGCGCGTCGAACAGAGTGGGCGAAGCCGGAACCAGGTTCCCCGCCAGGGCGGGAAACCACATGGCCAAGCCGCTGACAAGGAAAATGGCGCATCCCCAGAAGACCGCCCAATAGTCGAATTTCTCGAAGTAGGTGAAGCGTCCGAAGCGCGGGCGTTCCTTCCGCCTTCCCGTCATCCACAGCACGTTCTGGGCGAACTCCCGGAAGTCCCGCCATCGCGGCAGGAGAAGGACAAAGTCCCGGCGGCCTTCGGGGTGGACCAGGCTGTAGACCATGTGGTAGCCGCAGACGAACACCAGCAGCGACGCACCCAGCCGGTGTATCGCGCGCCAGAAATCCAGTCCCCCGAGAAACCCGGTCAAGGCGGAGGCCCAACCGGCGCCGGGGTATCGCGCGCCGAATGCGAACGTCCCCGAGAGCAACAGTAACGTGACGCTGATCATCAACAGCAGGTGCTGGGCCAGGAAATGCGCATTGAAGCGGACGACGGTCTTCCCGGCATCGTCTTCCGAAGCACGGGCGCCCCGGCGCCGGCGGGAGAGGTAGTCCAGGACGATGTGCGCCAGCATGCCGCCGATGACCACCACCGTCAGCCATCGGAAGAAGATCTGCGTTCCCGCCACCGCCCCATCGTAGGCGCGGGGGGAACCGTCATATCCGGTCACCTCGTGCTGCGCGGCGTAGACCGGTTTCCCATCCCCGCCAAAGGGTCGGCGAAGCACGGGGGCGAAGAAGAACTGGGCGCCGGCGGCGTGGCAGTCCTTGCACCCGCCCGACCCGAGCGCCGCCTTGGCGGGCAGGACGTTGTGCGAGTACTTGTAGACCGAGGCGTACGGCGTTGCCTCGTGCGGCAGACGCGGCAGCTCTTCGAATTGCGTCCCGCTCGCGTACTTCCGGTCGCCGGAAACGTAGACCAGCCGCCGGCGCTCCAGCGGGAAGCCCGTGGCCGCAAGATGAGCTCGCGTCGCCTCCAGCAGGGCGTCGATCTCCTCGGCGCGATTCACCTCGAGCATCCCGTCGCCGTTGTCGTCGGTGATCCGGGCAAGCTGGGAATAGGCCGAGGGGTTCTTCTTGTGCTGCGACCACATCGCAAAGAAGTCGCGCATGAAAAGCTGATTCAGCCCCGGCTTGCCCTCTTCCTCGAAACCAACCCAGGTGCTATGGACCCGGTTGGCCGGGAAGATCTTGCCCTTGTACCGGACCAGGGTGGGACGGAATTCATCGGCCGGCTGGTCCTTCACCGTAAACAGGTCGAGTTCCCCGTAGTGGTTCCAGAACTGCATCTCCTGGTCGTAGAACGTCCAAATCGTCTTCGGCGGCGGCGTAATCCGCGGCGCGGGGTTGAATACGTCGCTGGCCTGCACCAGCGCGGCCTTCGTGTAGCGCCGGGGGATGTGGCAGGTCACGCAGGCGATCCGGTCCAGGTGCAGCGGGGGCAGCCAGGCGTGCTTGGTCACCGGAGCGCCCAGTGTCCCCTCGGCGTGGCACGACTCGCAACTCCGGACCGTGTTATCCAGGTCGTTCCGCACCCAGCCGGAAGGATCGTCGCCCTTGCCGAACTGGTGGACCTCGCGTCCGCGGATCCGCGCGTCGGCGGCCCGGCTCCCGGCGGTGTGGCAATCCACGCACTTCAGGCCTTTCGCCAGGTGGACATCGGTATGGGCCGTGAAGGCGGCCCCGCGTTTCTTCCAGCCGGGCTTCCAATGGCAGTTCAGACAAGTGTCGTTGCGCGGGGAACGCACGATGTGGAGCTTCACATTGCCCTCCGCATCGAACAGGTCCTTGTTGTATTCGACGCGAGGCTTCTCGCCCCCCGCCACCTTCCCGGCGATCCTGCCCAGCCGGGCTCCCTCGGTCGCCGCCCATTGGAAATTCAGGTTGGCGAGTTGGGCGTTGCGGGCGCCGTAGTCGTACTCCGGCATGTGGCAAAGCAGGCAGTCGGCTTCGATCACCCCCGTCTCGCTCCACCGCGCTTTGTAGTAGTCGCCGTCCAGGTTGTTGTCGCCGCCCGCCGTCAGACCGGAACCGGGATCCTTCATCCGCCGGTCGTAGCGCTTGTTGTCCCGGTCGAACTCCAGCGGGCCTCCGCCGGGATGGCAGTTCCCGCAGGTCGCCGTGACGAAGTCGAACGAGGTCATGTCGATGGTGCGGGCGTTGGCGTTTTGCTTAGGGGCCAGTTGGCGGTAAAGCGGCGCGGGCGAACACCAGTTGCCGCCGTAGTTGCCCGGCGAAATGGCCCACTGGTATCGCGCCGCGAACTCCGGAGGCATGGCTTCGCCTTTGCCTTGCGTGAAGTGATAGCCCTGGGTGATCTTGTCGTAGTCGTGGCAGCCCTTGGCCCCGCACGTCTGCCGGGGTGAGTACGGCGCCGACGCATTGGAGCCGGCCGCCGGGTTGATGAGCTGCCCGGCGTCGTCGCGCAGCGGGAACCGGGGACACACCCCGGATGGCCGGGTGACGCGCCGCGGCGCCGCCCCGGCCCGCGGGGACTCCGCGGCGGGCGTGCCGCAACCGCCGAGAATGAGAACCGCGGGAACGCCGGCGGTCAACAGGATGAGTAGATCCGGTCTGGACATCAGTGAGCCCCCTCAGGGAACGAAGTACTGCAACTGCAACTGAACGAGATCGTTGGCGACCGGCGCCACCCGCTCGCTCCGGTGTACGTAACCCGCCATGACCTTCACCTGGTTCTTGCGGATGTAGTAGTTCAACCCCGCCGTCGTCTGGCGCACATCTTTCCCGTTGCTTACGTACAGGTTCGGATCGAGCCCTTCGTACTTGATCACGGCCTGCCAGCGCGGCGCGAGGTATCTCGAGGCTTGCAGGTAGAACCCCGACGCCGGAAACGCGGCGGCGGTTCCACCCGAGGGCCGGAGACCGGCCCGCAGGTACTCCGCCCGGACCGATGTCCCGCCCCAATCCAACGACACCTCCGTCTGCCAGCGCCGGTCCGTGCCGCGGAAGTGCGTCAGAACACCGGCCAGCTCGGGGCAACAGCTTCGGAATGGGAGATCCGTTCCCCACCGGGCCGCGTAAGCCCCGCCGAGCTGAAGGCTGAAGGCCCGGCCGGCGGCCGGCTTCTCGCGGAACGGACGAAA
>CAYOTD010000344.1:0-5986 GCA_964406685.1 uncultured Solibacteraceae bacterium
GGAATAGTCCCTAGTTGCCTGACGGTATTGCCTGACGGACGGTTAGCGTTCTCGTACTAGGGGGGGCTTGCGCTCCTGCCTTACGCTCGAACTCCCGGCCTTTCAGCAGTCTACGTGGCTGGAGAAGTAGCGGTCGAGGGAAGCGCGCATGTTCGCGGTTATACTGGCGGGCAGCGATTTCATCTCGTCGCGGGACAGCGGCTTGAAGCTCTTGGCCACCGAGAGGTTGAAGTCCAAGTGGTCCAGTTGCGGCATCCCCACTGCGGCCGCGGCCACGGGCAGCGAGAAGACGTAGCGCAGCAGCATCTCCGGCGCGGCCTTGCCCAGCAGCTTTTCCTGGGCGAACACCTTCATGGCCGTGACGCCCATCTTCTTCTTCAGGGCGACGGGCAGGGCCACCGCCTCGAAGCCCGAAGCGCCCGTCATGCCCTCGCCGGGCCGGTTGGAGGGGCGGGTGGCGCCCATCTGGGCGATGTTCAGGGCCATCTGGGTGGAATCGAAGTGGTGGCGATCGAGCGCCGCGGCGAGCACCTTGGGATTCTGGTGCGAGGTGACGCCGATGAAGCGCGTGAGCTTCTGCTCCTTGGCGCGGTACATGGCCTTGAGCTGGCCGGCGGGCGCTTCGATCTTGGCCAGGTCGTCTTCGTCCGCCAGTCCGTGGATGTGCATCAGGTCGACCTGGCTGACGCCGAGGTTTTTGAGCGACTGGTCGATGATGCGCATGGCATCGTCGTAAGAGCGGTCGCCGGCGATCTTGGTGACGAGGAAGAAGTCCTTCTTGTGCGTCTTCAAGTATTCGCCGACCCACTTTTCACTTTGCCCGTTGCCATAGTTGGCGGCGGTGTCGACGTAGTTCACGCCGGCCTTCAGGGCCCGGTCGAGGGCAACCAGCGCCTTGTCCGGTTCCTTATAGGCCAGCCAACGGCTGCCGCAACCAAAGGCGAGCAACGACACCTTTTGGCCCGTGCTGCCCAAAGTCCGCATGGGCATGCCGGTGGCGGCATCGACTTGGGTGGCCAGGGCCGCCGCGGCGGAAACGAGCAGACTGCGACGTGTCATCAGCATGGAAGCTCCGAATCATGAAGAATAGCACCCCTGAGCCAAGGCGGAACGGTTACGCCTCCACCTTGCGGGTCTGGGGGTTGAAGCGCAGCCGGCGGCCGGTGCGCAGCGACTGCGTGGCAATGGCCAGGGTCACGGCGGCGCAGTTGCCCATCTCCACGGTGGCGTTGGGGTCCTTGCGGGAGCGGATACACTCCAGAAAGTTGCGGATGTGGTTGCGCGTGGCCGCCACGAAGCTGCCCGGCTTACTGATGGTCTTGGTGGGTTTCACCTCCATCGCCAGGGGGTCCTGGGGATAGAGCGCGAAGAACTCGCGGCCCACGTCGAAGCGCGCCTGGCTGCCGTGGAACTGCTTCAACTGGTCGCAGTACGTACGATAGCGCATGGCTTCGTAGCCCACCGTGAAGACCGCCAGGTAGTTCTCGGGATACTCGATGCTCAGACAGGTGGTGAGGGGCACTTCGGCTCCCGGAAGGGGCCGGCCGCCGGTGCAAGTGACCGCGGAGGGGAAAGTAGAGCCCATCAACCAGGAGATCGCGTCCACGATGTGCGCGCCCTGCCCCACCATGAAGCCGGCGGTGTAATCCCAGAAGTACCACCAGCCGAGGAAGCGCGCCGGATCGAGGGGACGTTTGGGCGCAGGACCGAGCCACTGGTCCCAATCGAGCTTTCCCTCCAGCGGCCGCTGGCCGGGGCCGGACTCGTTGTTGAGCCACCAGGCGTTGACCAGCCGCACCGGACCGAGGACGCCGGAGCCCATGATCTGCTTGGCCTCGAGAAAGACCTCGTCGCTGCGGCGCTGGGTGCCCACCTGCACCACGCGTTTCGTGCGGCGCACCGCCTCGACGATGCGAAAGCCCTCGTCCAGCGTGTGGGCCATGACCTTTTCGAGGTAGACATCCTTGCCGGCCTCCACCGCGTCGATGGCCATGCGCGCGTGCCAGTGGTCGGGGGTGGCAACGATCACCGCGTCGAGGGATTTGTCCTCCAGGACCTTCTTGTAGTTGTCGAACGGCCTGGCGCCCGTGCTGGCGAGCTTGAGGCCGGCGGCGAGATGGGGCTCGTAGACGTCGCAGACGGCGGCCATCTCGGCGCCGATCTCCTTAAATTCGCGGGTGAGCAGGCGGCCACGGCCGCCTGCTCCGATCACACCCACGCGGATCCGCTCGTTGGCGCCCAGGACCCGCGCGGCAGAGGCCGCCGTGGCGGCTACAAAGGCTCTGCGTTCCATAAGGGGCTCCGTCAGAAGGCTATCTTGAGCGCCACCTGCACCTCCCGGGGCGTGTTGGCCTGGCTGCTGACGACGCCGAAGCTGGTCGATCCCACGCTCATGTTGGGTGCGGAGAAGATGGGGGTGTTGGTGACGTTGAACGCCTCCATTCTAAGCTGCACGTACCGCTTCCGGTCGCCGCTGAAGTAGAAGCTCTTGAACAGGGAGGCGTCGGCGCCCTTGGACCCCTGGGCGCGTACGCGGGAAAGCGTTCGGGGCGCGTTGCCGAAGGTGTAGGCGGCCGGCCGCGAGAAGGCGTCGGGGTTCAGGTATCGGTTCAGGCGCGACTGGATGGAACCGCCCAGTCCCGGTTCGGAGAGCAGGTTGGGCCTCTGCGTGGAATCGGGGAGGACTCCGCTGGACAGGCTCGGAAGCAAGGGGCTGCCGGATTGCAGAACCAGGATGCCGTTCACCTGCCAGCCTCCCGCCACCGCGTCCAGCCAGCGGCTCCAGCCCGACCCGGCGGCGCGGCCGCGGCCCAGCGGGAGTTCGTAGGTGAAGTCCATCACCGCCCGGTGGGTGATGTCGTAGATGGAAACCGCCCGCTCCAGCCGCAGGTTGGAGTAGTACTGGAGCGAAGTGGAACCGCCGATCCAGGACATGCCGCTGGCGCTCAGCGACCCGTCATCGATCATCTTGGAGAAGGTGTAGTGCGCCGAGAGGTTCAGGCCGTGCGAGTAACGCTTGGCGAACTTGAACTGCGCGGCGTGGTAGATCGAGTTGCCGATGGGCGGCGCCGGAAGGCCGCTGACGCCGCTGGCGCCCGCGTATTGCGGGTATGGCCGAAGCAACTGGCTGCGGACGACGGTGGCCTTGCTGAGCGTGGACACCGGATCGGTGATGACTCCGTAGAACGGATTGGCAACCATGTCGTTCAGGCCGGCGCCGAGGGTGTAGTAGCTCTGGTCGATGCGGTTCAGATTGGCGTTGTCGGAAGACCCGAGGTGAACGCCCCGGCTGCCGGTATAGACGGCCTCGGCCACGGAGTTGGAGGGTAGTTCCCGCTGGAGGGAGAGGCTCCACTGCTGATAGTAGGGATTCGTGCTCCAATCGCGGATGGGCCCGCTGATCGACTGCCCGATGTAGCTGGACAGGCCCTGGCTGCTGCCGATGGGCTTGTTGATGCCGTCCGGGAAGGGGTTGGACACGGAGGCGTACTGCGTCACGCCGCTGTCGAGCGAAGTCGTCCAATCCGTGCTGGTGCGGAAACCCAGGCCCAGGCCCGAACTCATCTGGCCGCGGGTGATCCCGTAGTAAATCCCGTAGCCGCCGCGCACCACGGTCTTGGGAAGGACGCGGTAGGCGAATCCGAACCGCGGCGCCCAGTTGTTGGTGTCGGCGTCGAAGGGATGGCGCTGCTCGGGAGAGGCGAAACGCAGTCCGCCGCGGAGGTTGGGGAAGGCGGCGACTTTGCCGCTGAGGGGCGAGGTCACGGTGGTGTCCACCCAACTCAGCCGGTTGTAGCGGTCCGTTTCGGGAACCGGGCGCTCATAGCGCAGCCCCAGGTTGAGGGTCAGCTTGGGGGTAATCTTGATATCGTCCTGGAGGAAGCCGGCATAGGACTGGTACGCCATCGAGGACAACAGGTAGACGTTCTGGCCGCCGCTGCTCCCCCAACCCAGCAGGAACGAAGCCAGCCCGTTGCCCTGCGCCGAATTCGAGGTGAAGGGGTTCTGCATGGTGATGCGCCGGGTGAAGCTGAATGACGCTACGTCCACGCCGGGCTGCCCATAGTTGAGACGGTAGAGGCGGGCCTCGCCGCCCATACTCAGCATGTGTCGTCCGCGCGAGCTTACTACGCTCGCGACCAGGTGATTCACGTCCTCCCCGCGAATGATCCTCGCCCAGCGGTCGGGACCCACCGAAGCGTATCCTTCCACCGAGAACTGCGGCGGCAGCACGCTGTTGATCGGCCCCTGGAAACCGAGGTCCTTGGCGGGATCGTACTTGCAGTCGCCGCAGCGCATGCTGCTCAGGGCGTCTTCGCGCGCCACCCCCCACCGCAGGTTCAGCACCGTGCTGGGGCTGAGGGTGTTGGTGTAGTCCAGCGAGCCGCTGTCGGTGTCCTGCAACCGGGGGCTGGCCCCGCTGGCGGGGTTCATCCAGTTCCCCCACAGGTTCGGCCGGGTGATGTTGAAGCCGGCCCGGCTGTAGCGGATGCTCATGCGTTGTCTGTCGGTAATGACGTGGTCGCCTTTGAAGGTCTGCTGGAAGTCGTTGCTTACCCTGGAGCCGGCGTTGTAGAAGTTGCTGGTCTGGGTGAACGCGGTTCCGGGGCGGTTGGGATCGGGGTAGAACTTCACCACCGCCGCGGCCACCGGATTGAACCGCGAGCTGGGGATGGTGTTGCCGGCAAACGGCGCCCGCGCCCAGGTTCCGCCGGCCTGGCTGACCGAGAAGGGGTCGAAGATGGTGAGCATGCTCCCCTTGCTGTCCAGGTAGTCGGTGAAGATGCCCTGCTTCTGCTGGGCCGAGGGCACCGTAAGCGTGGTCTCCTCGAAGCCGGTCTGCCGCGCCGATTCCATGTGCACATAGAAGAAGGTGCGATTTCGGCCATCGTACAGCTTGGGGAGCACCACCGGACCGCCTACGGCGCCGCCGAACTGATTGCGCCGCCATTTGACCAACTGGCTGCCGGCGCGGTTGGAGAAGAACGTGTTGGCGTTGAGCATGCTGTTGCGCAGGAACTCGAAGGCCGTGCCGTGCAGGCCGTTGGTGCCGGAGCGGGTGATCATGTTCACCACCGTGCCGCCGGTGAAGCCGTATTCGGCGCTGAAGCTGTTGGTCTGCACCTTGAACTCCTGCACGACCTCGACGGAGGGCTGGTACTTCTGGTCGGTGGCGCCGCCGCCCTGCTCGTGCACGCTGGTGGTTACCCCGTCGATCAACACGTCGGAGGAAGCGGCGCGGACGCCGTTGGAGACGAAGTTGGTGGTGTAGTCGGTGCTCTGTTGGATGATCCCCGGAGTGAGCCGCGTCAGAAACGAGGCGTTGCGGGTATTGAGCGGCATGTTGAGAATCGACGTGTTGTCGACCACGCGGCCCAGGGTGGGGCTGACCACGTCGAGGCGGGGCGCCTCGCCCGTCACCTCAACCATGCTGGTGAGGTCGCCCGGCGTCAGCACCACGTCCACCACGGCCTGCTGCTGCACTTGCAGCCGCATGCCGGCGCTGACGAACGTCCGGAAGCCGGGAAGCTCGGCGGTGAGCCGGTAGACTCCCGGGGGAACGCGCGCGAACAGATACACGCCTCGTTCGTTGGATTGAGTGGCGTGCTTGATGTTGGTCTCTTCGTTCGCCAGAGTCAATTGCGTCTGGGGCACGATGGCGCCGCTGGAATCGGTGACGGTGCCCTGCAACGACGCGGTGAACGACTGCGCGCACAACGGGGCGGTCCAGCCGATCCAAATCAGGACGACAGCGAGGACAACGCTACCCGGTAGTATCACAGCACGGGTACCGGGAAGGAACGAACACTTACGCATGAAGCTATCCTCCTTGCTTTCGGTGTAGTCGAGTCTACGGCTGCGGGAAAGCCCGTTCAAGAGACTCTGGAGGACTTTCCAGCACTTTTTCCGCCTGGCGCCGCAGCTTGCTCTGGCGCGCCACTCTTGACGGAGAAGTCCGGTATCATCCGGCTTGCGAGCGTGTTGG
>CAYOTD010000345.1:0-5981 GCA_964406685.1 uncultured Solibacteraceae bacterium
GTCCATGCCGAAGGCCCTTTCCCCGTAATCCGGCGGCAGGAGGAACGGGTACAGAAAACCCTTCCAGCCGCTGTGGAAGGCGAGGGCCCGGGCGCGGTCCTCGACGGACAATATCTGTTCCGCGCGGGCGGGATCGTCGCGGCGCAGATCCTCGAACAACTCGGGCGAAGTCACCGCGACAACCTTGAAGTCGAGATCGCCTTCAAACTCCGGCAGCGCCGCCAGCACGTTGGCCATCATCTGCCCGCCGCAGACCACCAGGGTCTGCTTGCGCCTGCCGTTGTTGGCGAAAGGCCGGAACACATAGGCGCCGTTGACCGCCTCGCGGGCGGGGGGGACGTCTTTGCCGCGCTCGAAAACCGGCACCGGCGGCCGCACCACGGAGAAGGCCACCGGCTCGCCGCGCCGGGCGGCATGGAAGAGCATCTCCACCGCTTCGTTGGCGTCCAGCGGCTTGTAGACCTTGATGCCGGGGTAGGCCGAGTAGAGCGACATCCAGAACAGGCCGTGGTGGGTGGGGCCGTCCTCGCCGGTTTCGGGGCCGTCGTGCGCGGCCAGCAGGATAAAGAAGCCGCGCCCATCCGGATTGACCTCGTTGCCGATCAGCGCCATGCGCACCGCGTTGGCCATCATCACGGAGAAGACGCCGTAGCTGGCGAAGGCGGTCATGGGGCGGAAGCCGCCGGGCAGCGTGTCCCCCGCCATGGTGACGCACATCATGGCCATGTTCTGCTCGGCGATGCCGAAGCGGATGCCGCGACCCAGCGGATTGGCGCGGCTCATCAGGCCGTAGACCTGCTCGGCCTTCCCCGTGAGAATGGACTTCGCCAGGTCGCCCGCCCCGGCGTAGAAGAAGCCGGTCTGCTTCATGGCCCAGGCGAACCAGGCCTCGGTGGCGCGGCGCGTGGGAACGAGTTCGCCGGGCTTGAAGAGGAGTTCGGGGGGGAGCGTGTCCGGGCGCGCCAGAGCGCGGTAGTCGGCCAGCGGCCGGTCGCCGATCGCGGCCCGCATCGTCTCCACCAGTTCGGCCTCCGGAGCAAGCAACGCGCGCGCGTTGTCCAGCAGCCGGTCCAGGTAGCCGAAGTCGTCTTCGTCGAGCGCGGCCAGAACGGCGTCGACATTGCGCCGCCCGCTGCCCGGCTCGGCCGAGACCTGGAAGCCGAGCTTCGCCATCAGTGCGGCGTAGTCGGCGTGCGGGAGCGGGGTGCCGTGCGAATCGGCCGTGCCCTCCAGCTTCCCGTAGTACTTGCCCTTTACCGTGTGGCAGATGATGACCGTCGGCCGTCCGTTGTCCAGCCCGGCCACGGCCCGGCGATACGCGTGAATCAGTTGGCGGAAGTTGTGGCCGTCGGCCTCGAGGATGTTCCAGCCGAACGCCGCCCAGTGCGCCAGGTAGGGCGCGGGCAGCACTTCGCCGATCGAGCCGTCGATGCCGTAGGTGTTGTAGTCGAGGGCGACGACCAGGTTCCCGATGCCGAGATTTGACGCCAGGTTGCGGGCCTCGTAGGTCATGCCTTCTTCGGTTTCGGCGTCGCCGGCCAGGACGAACACGCGCGTGGGCAGGGCGCAGGAGCGGTGCAGCGCGGCCAGCCCCAGCGCCGCGGGGATGCCGTGGCCCGAGGAGCCGGTGCAGGCGTCGGCGAGGGGATACTCGGATTCGACGTGGCCGCTGGGTCCGCCCAGGCCGCGGAACTCCGGCAGGTTCTCGGGAAAGGTCAGCGTCTCGCGCAGGGCGGCGCAGCCGTCCGGGTCCCGGCGGCGGAGGCACTCGTAGACGAGGGCCAGCAGGGCATGGAACAGCGGGCTGCAATGCCCGGCGGACCACACCAGCCGGTCGCGTCCGGGGTGCTTGGGCCGCGCGGCGTCGAAGCGGAAGACCCCGGAGGCCAGCAGCGCCAGGGCCATCTCGGTCTTCGAGGACGAACCGCCGGGATGGCCCGACTGGGCGCTGTCCACCGCCGTAAAGGCGAAACCGCGCACCACGCGGGCCAGTTTCGCCAGTTTTTCCTCGTCGATTTCCTCGAGGCCGGCAAGGTCTTGCGCCCGGAGATCGAGGTGAACGCCGCCGCCGGGGTCTTCAGCGCTGCCAGAGGGAGACGACTTTGCGGAGGATTGCAGGGTCATGAGTGCGCACGCTCCCCCCAATCATGATCGACCCGGAGCCGCCTCTGCAACGGCCGGAGCGAAAGCGTGTCGGGTAGCTATCGCATCCTGGCGGCGTCGTTTCTCATGGCGTAGGCGTTGCGCCGGGCCTGAAGCGCGAAGGGGCTGTCCATGGCGGCGACCTGGTCGCTGAACTTGATCGCTTCCAGCACCTGCGCCTTGCGCAGGAAGGTCATGCCGAGCTGGTAGTTCGCCACGCCCAGGTGGAACAACGCCGCCGCCGTCATGGCGTTGTTGCCTTTGACCAGCGGCAGCGCCAGGCGCAGATCCTTGTCCGCTTCGTAGTACTCCTTCTTCTCCATGTGCATCAGGCCCGCGATCCAGTAGCCGCGGCCCAGGGCCGCCGTGCGCTTTCGTTCCCAGTCGGGGGCGGAGAGGCCTTCGGGCTTTCCACGCCTGGACAACACGGCGATCAGGCGTTCGGCGTAGCCGTGCGCGCGAGCGACCTGCTTGCGGTTCATCGCCGTATCGGCCAGTACCAGCAGCAGATCCTCGTTGTCGGGGAGGTTGGCGAGGGCCTTCTCGGCTACGGCCGGGATCTTCGCCGCCGCGCCGGACTTGCTGAGAGCGAGGAAGTAGTGGGCGTACGCCTCGTTGAGGTACTTGCTCTTGGGGTTCTGCTCTTCCAGGGCCGAGAGCAGTTCGATAGTGGCCGCGGGCGGAGCTTTGACCGCCGCGGCGTAGAGGGAATACTCGGTGTGGACTTCGATGCTGCGAGCGCGGGCGACACGGGAAGCCCAGGCTTCCTTTTCGGCGTCGGCCGCCGGGGCTGGCGTGGCGATTACCTTGCGCGCCAGGGCGCAGGTTTCCGCCGCCAGCTTCTTCACCAGGGCGGGATCGCTTTTGGATTCGGCCTCGGTCAAGGCCTTGAACGAGTTCTCCAGATCGTCGGTTGCCGCGAGGGAAGGTCCGGCGATGAGAAGAACGGCGAAGAGCAATACAGATGCCTTCATGGCACTCTCCTCACTACCGCGCCCCCAATTATAGGGCGGCGATTTCCGGAGCGGAAGCCCATTTTTTCCGCAGTGTGAGATCGAGCAAGGACACCGGTGTGCGATGAGACTCCAAACCCTGGTCGTGATTCTGGCCGTTGCCCCGGCGCTGCGGCCCGAAGCGGGAGCGACCTTCGGCGACGGGGACGGCGACGGCCGGCCGGAACTGGTCTTCTGGAACCAGCGCGGCCACGCCCTGCTGCTGGCGCGCGTGCCCGCCAATCCGAAGGAAGAGGGGGAATGGCCGATGACCCCCATCTTCACCTACACCTTCCACGGCGAGATGCAACAGCGGGCCACGGCTCCCCCCTTCAAAAGCGTGAACGAACACGAGGGACTGGCGCTGGCGGACATCAACGGCGACGGCCGCCTGGATCTGTTCTGCGCGGAGATGCGCCTGAACGGCGGCAATCCGGAATCGAAGATCTATCTGTTGTTGGGGGACGGGCGGGGCAACTTCCGCTGGCTGAACCTGGGTCCGGCGCGGTAGCGGTCGGAATCCCCTCAGGCCAATCGCCGGCCGGCTTCGCGCAGGTCGCGGCAGCGGCCGCTCACCACCAACGCCAGCAGCAGCAGGCCCCGCAGGGCGTCCTCGCCCTCCGGCGCCAGCCTGTGCGGCAGCCCGAACCGGTCGAGGATCAACCGGCGCAGCAGGCCTGAGCGCAGCGCCAGGCCGCCCGAGAGCACGATGCGCCGCCAGGGTTCCGCGCCGGCGATGCGCGCGGCGCAGCCGGCGTAGTTGGCCGCCATCGATTCCAGCGCGGCGCGGAAGAGGTGCCCGGCTGTGATGTTGCCCTCGTGCAGGTTCTCGATCCAACCGTGATCGCCGCATGCCCCGGGGTAGAAGGCGAGGTGCGCGCGCAGGTCGGTGCGCTCGACCTTCGCGGCCGCCTGTTCGAGATACGCCCACGGGTCCGGACCCGTTCCGCCCACTTCGGTGAGCAGCGCGATGAGCGAGTTCAGCGCGCGGCCGGCCGGAATGTGCGTCACGGTTTTCCGGAACCAGCCGTCGAAGTACGGGCGAGTCTGGTGCGCGGCGGGAGCGAAGCGGGGCGCAATCGCCCCCACCTGGGATCCGGTGGCGACGTTGAGGGACAACTCGCCTTCTTCCAGCGACACGCCGGCGAGGGAGCATTGATGGTCGCCCACGGTCGTGTAGCAGGGAATCCCCTCGTAGCTCCCAACCAGATCGACGCCCGGGCGGACCGCCGGCCAGGCCAGAGCGCCCAGACCGAGCCGGTCGAGCACCCCCCGGTGCCATTCGCCGCGCGCCAGGTTGTAGGCGCCCATCGCCGCCGCCTGGGTGGGCTCGAGCACGGGCGCCGTCCGGCAGAGGTTGGCAACCACGAAATCCGCCAGCGAACAGGGAATGGCGTCCGGCGGAAGCCCGCCGTTTCGCATCATCCAATAGAGAAAGCACAGGGCCAGGCTGGGGCGGAATTCGTGGCCCAACTCCCGGCGCTCGTCCTCGCTCACCTGAGACGCGATCTGGTCGAAGCAGCCGGCGGCGCGCTGGTCGGCCCAGGAGATGTAGTGGGAGCGCGCTTCTCCCCGCTTGCCCGTCAGCACCAGGCCGTGCATCTGGCCGCAGAAGACGATTCCTTCCACGCGCGGCGCGCGCGCAATCAGCCTTCGGGTGAGGTCGGCGATTTCCAGCGCGTCGTATTCGCGATGCAGCGGCGGCAGGTCCGGCAGCGGCTCCGGAAACCCGATGCGGCTCACCTGGGAGACACCCATGTCTTCCAGGTCGAGCACTGCGGTCTTCAGGAACGAGGTTCCGAGATCGACTCCGAGAAACCGGCTCACGCTACTTCTTCTTCTGATCCTTCGTCTGGGCGATACTCGAGGCCAGGTAGTTCACCACCGCCGCTTCGTTGCGCGCCACTTCGTAGTAGGCGGCTTTGAGCAACTGGTCCTTGCGATTGAGCAGCGTGTCGCGGATGGTCTGCTGCACCCTGGGGTCGCCCAACTCGCGCTGGCCGGCCGGTTCTTTCGAGATCACCTTCAGAATGCGGTATCCCTCGGGAGTCCGGACCGAGGCCGTCTGGCCCGGCGTCAGGCTCATGACCAGCTTGCGCAGCTCGACGTTGGCCTTCTCCAGGGCCGATTCCGGGATGAAGCCGAGGTCGCCGCCGTTGGGCGCCGAGTTGGCATCCTCGGAGAAGTTCTGCGCCAGCATGGCGAAGTCCTCGCCCTGGCGGATGCGCGCCACCAGCATGTCGACCTTCTTGCGCGCCTGCTCCTCGTTCTGGGCCTTGTCGTTCTTCAGGTTCCGGATGTTGGGATCGGGCACCGGAGTGACCAGGATCTGCGCCAGGTGGACTTGCGGTTCGGCCAGGTTGAAGCTGGAGCGGTTGGTGTTGTAGAAGTCCGTGACGTCCTTGTCGGTGATCGAGATCTTCGAGGTGATCTCCTTGTTGAACAGCTTCTGCACGCTCAGGTCGCGGCGCAGTTGGGCCTTGAGGTCCTCCACCGACATCTTGCGCGCCGCCAGTTGCTTCTGGAACTCCTCCTGGGTGTAGGGCGCCTTCAACTCGTTGAACTTGGCCTCGACGTCGGAATCCACCGCCATCAGGCTGAGCTTCTCGGCGCGCTGGAGCATGATCTCGTTATCAATGAGGCTGCGCAGAACCTCGAGTTTCTGGATCATGACCTGGTCGTCGCTCTGCTTCTCGCCCGGAGAGGAGAACTGCAACTGGTACTGCTTGTCCAGTTCGGCGTAGGTAATGGCGCGGTTGTTAACGGTCGCGGCGACGTTGGCCGGGGGCGACTTCTTGCAGCCGGCGGCGGCGATACTGAGGATTCCGATGAAAACAGCGGCAGCGG
>CAYOTD010000346.1:0-5980 GCA_964406685.1 uncultured Solibacteraceae bacterium
ATCCCGGCGGGGAGGCGGTTCTTGCGGATGAGGTCGAGCCCTTTGGCGATGATGTCGAACTGGCCCTTCTCCACCAGGGTGTCGGTGATGCCGCCGTGGAAGTAACAGGCCGAGGCGCCCTGGTCGATGGAGCGTTGGATCGCCACCAGGATGTCGCTGCCGCCGCAGTCGGAGATGAAGTTGATCTTGCCGCCGGCGCGCCAGTAGTCGTTGATCACCCCGCACAGCGCCGGGTTGGTGAGGATGGCATTGACTCCGCAGCGCTCGGCGGTGGCGAAGGTCTCGAAGATCTTGTCGCGGGTATGGTAGGACTTCACCAGTTTGGAGACGTAGATCAGGTCGCGCGCGTGGGCCCAGCCGCCCATCACGTTTCCGCCCAGGATCATGCGGCTGAGGGAGAGATTGCCGATATTGGCGCGCGGCATCTGTCCCTTCAGGTCGCTGATGCTGGAGAACTGGAAGGACTTCATCGTCGCGCTGGCGGTGAACTCGCGCTTGCCGCGCGGCTGCATCCGCAGGGCGGTTTCCTCGAAGCTCTGCCAGCCGTGCTTGCGCAGCACCGCCAGCAGCAGCGCTCCCAGCACCGGCAGGCCGGCCATGGCGGCGGCAAACTCGCGGCGCGAACCGGGGTACGGCTCCACCGCGGCGGCGACTTCCTTCGCCTTGCGGCGCAGCAACCGTTCGAGTCCGAACCTGGCCGCGGGCAGAACGGCCACCACCACCAGGGCCAGTAACTCGACCAGGTTCTTGTTGACGATGACGTAGCTGCCTTCGCTGCCGGCCGACGCCACCGGAGAGAACAGCGGCGGATAGGCGACATAGTAAAGACCGAGCAGCGCCGCTCCGGCGATCGCCGCGGGCCGGACCAGGACTCCCAGCAGGAGTCCGGCGCCCACCAGCAGCAGCCCCCACTCGTTCAGGAAGTCGATGAGGCGGACGCGGCCGGCGTCCGCGGCCAGCCAGTGGAACAATCCGGCCATGGGGCCGCCGGCGGATTTCAGGTATCCGGACGAGGTCCAGCCGGGATAGAGCAGCTTGACCCATCCTTCATATAAGAAGTGCCAGCCGATGGCCATGCGCAACAGCGCCAGCACCAGTTCCACCCGCGTCGGGAGCGCCGGGCGGTTAGCGGAAAGGCTCGGTGCATTCATTGACTTCATCGTATTCCATCCGGGGGGCCGTTGTCCGGGCACCCCCGGTGAGATAGCTCCGGCGCGTAGACTGTAATTTGGCGGCGATTCTTGTCTTTCTTGGCGTGTACGTGGTGCTGGCCATCGGCGGGTTGCCGGGGTTCCGCGTGGACCGGACGGGAGCGTGCATCATCGGCGCCAGCCTGATGATCGCTTTCGGCGTTCTGGATTTCCAGCAGGCCTATGCGGCGATCAACTACGACACCATCATCCTGCTGTTCGGCATGATGATCGTGGTGGCGAACCTGCGGCTGTCGGGGTTCTTCGGCCTGGTGGCGGAGTGGGTGGTGGAGCACGCCCACCGGCCCGTCGTGCTGCTGGCCTCGATTGTGCTCGTCGCCGGGTTGTTCTCCGCCTTCTTCGTCAACGACACGATGTGCCTGGTGCTGACGCCGCTGGTGCTGGAGATCACGCGGCAGTTGCGCCGCAATCCGGTGCCGTACCTTCTGGGAGTGGCCATGGCCGCCAATATCGGGAGCGTGGCCACCATCACCGGGAACCCGCAGAACATGATGATCGGCAGCTTCTCCGGCATCCACTACCGGACCTTCGCCGCCGCCCTGGCGCCGGTGGGACTGATCGGGCTGGCTCTGACGGTGGCCGTGATCGCCGCCGTCTACCACAGGGAGTTCCGGTTCCAGGAGAAAGTCGATCTCCACCACCATCCGGTGCGAGTGAATCGCGTGCTGATGTGGAAGTCCCTGGCGGCGTCGGCGTGCATGATCGTGCTGTTCTTTGCCGGTTGGCCGGTGCCGAAGGTGGCCCTGATCGCCGGCGCCCTGCTGCTGGTGACGCGGCGGGTGAAGCCGGAGAGGGTCTACCGCGAGATCGACTGGCCGCTGCTGGTGCTCTTCATCGGGCTGTTCATCGTGGTGGCCGGGGTGGAGAAGACCTCGCTGCCGGAAGACCTGTTCCGCGCCACGCAGCGGTTCCACCTGGAGCGGGTGCCGGTGCTGAGCGTGGCGGCGGCGCTGCTCTCCAACATCGTCAGCAACGTGCCGGCGGTGCTGGTCTTCAAGCCCTTCCTCGCGCACATGAGCCAGCCGGAGAGGTCGTGGCTGGTGCTGGCGATGTCCACAACGCTGGCGGGCAACCTTACCATCCTGGGGTCGGTCGCGAATCTGATTGTGGTGCAGAGGGCGCGGCACGAGGTGAGGATCGGCTTCTGGGAGTATTTCAAGGTGGGCGCTCCGTTGAGCGCGCTGACCATCGCCACCGGTGTGCTGTGGCTGCGCTAATACTCCTGTGTTATAAGCAGAACATTCTGTTGTTGAATTGTTTCGTGAGAACGCGCCTCTCCTCGCAACAACAGAGAAACGTCCCGTCTGTCCCCGGTTTCCGTCATCGGGTGATCAGGCAGCAGGCGGGCTTGCAGGAGTCGCACCCCGGGCCCAGCTTCCCTAGTGTTCGCGGCGGGGCGCCTTCGGTGCGCTCGAGGATCAACTCGCGGATCGCTGATACGAAGGCCGGCTGCACGCCCACCGTGGCGGCCCGGACCAGGTTTACGCCCAACTCCCGGCACAGCGCCGCCGCCTCGGTGTCCAGGTCGTAGATCACCTCCATGTGATCGGAGAGAAAACCGATCGGCACGACGACGAGATCCGTCAGGCCTCCGGCCGAGTACAGCCGGCGGATGTGGTCGCCGATGTCGGGTTCCAGCCACGGTTGCGTGGGAGAGCCGCTGCGGCTTTGGTAGACGAGTTCCCCGGCGGGCCGGCCCAGCGCTTCGCAGACGAGCCCGCACGTATCGCGGAGCTGCGCCACGTAGGGGCTCACTTCCGCCATCGAGAGCGGAATGCTGTGGGCCGTGAACACCACCGGAACCGAGTCGCGGCGGGGCGGCGCGATCCGCTCCAGCGCCGTTCGGAGACGATCGGCGGCGGCGGCGATGAAGCCGGGATGGTTGTGGAAGGTCCGCAGCTTGTGGATCTCGGGAGCGCCCGGCCCGGCCTCGACGCGCGCCCGCTCGATGTCCTCCAGATACTGGCGGCAACCCGAGTAAGAGCCGAACGCGGAGGTGGCGAACGCTAGGGCGCGGCGGATGCCGTCGGCCCGCATGCGCCGCAACGTGTCGGCGAGCATCGGATGCCAGTTCCGGCTTCCCCAATAGATGGGGAGGGACGGGCCGTGGGAGGCGAGTTCTCCCTCCAGCGCCGCGATCAGGGCGCGGGTCTGGTCGTTGATGGGGCTGCGGCCTCCGAAGTGATAGTAATGCTCGGCCACCTGGAGCAACCGCTCCCGGGGCACGTTCTTGCCGCGTAGCACGTTTTCCAGGAACGGGAGCACGTCTTCCCGCCGCTCCGGCCCCCCGAAGGAGACGATCAAGAGTGCGTCATATGTCATTTCTCAATGTCCTCCGCCCGACCCGCAACGGCTGCGGCGGCGATCCTCCGCAGCATTCCATCGAACACAATTTGGCGCAAGGAATATGCGGAATACCAATAGGATCTTCCCAACAGCCCTACCGGGTCAAAGCTCGCCGTTTGGCGAATCGTACTTCCGCCGGAATCGCCCGACACCTCGAACTCCAGCCATGCGCGTCCGGGTAGTTTCATCCCGGCGGCGAGGCGCAACCGGCGATTGGGCTCGATAGCTTCCACGCGCCAGCAATTCACCTTGTCGCCGGCGCAAAGGCTGTCCGGGTGGCGGCGGCCGGGTCTCAGTCGCACTCCGCCAGCCATCCGGTCAATGGCGCCGCGTAGCTTCCAAAGCCAATCGGCGTAGTACCAGCCGGTGGCGCCGCCAATCCGGCGGATGGGTTCGAATGCCTTCTCCGGCGGCACTCCTACACGGATTGACCTGGAATCGAGCAGGAACCCTTGTTCTCCCGCGCTCAGCGCTCTGGCAATCGCTTCCCGGAATCCGCAGGGGCGGATCGGGAACCCGGCAAGCGCCGATTGGTCTTCCACCACGGTGCGGTGACGAATGCTGTCAATCAGTATTCGGCCCACTCGAACGTAGAGAGGAGTGCCCAGGCCCAGCCAGAGGCGGGACAGCCGGGGCGTGAGCACGGGCATGGAGAGTATGATCCGTTTCAGTCCTCGCCGGCGCGTATACTCCTGCATCAATCCGCCGTAGGATACCTGATTCGAGCCCCCAATCTCGAACACCCTGCTGGCGTCAGCAGGCAGGCCCAAGGCGGCGAGAAGGTACTTCAACAGGTTGCTGATGGCAATCGGCTGGGCGGGTACGGACACCCAACGGGGCGCGGTCATTACGGGCAGCCGTTCCACCAGAGCGCGAATCATTTCGAAAGAAAGGCTGCCCGAGCCGATCACAATCGATGCCCGAAACCCAATAACCGGAACTCCGGACGGCCGCAGGATCTCTCCCGCTTCCTGGCGGCTGCGAGGATGCGCCGACAGACCCTGATTACTCCTGCCGAGTCCGCCCAGATAGACGATCCGCCGAACTCCCGCTTCCCGTGCGGCGTCGCCGGCCACGCGCGCTGCCGCACGGTCCTTTCCCTCGAAGGATCCCGCCGATCTCATGGAGTGAACCAGATAGTAGGCGGTGTCGACTCCCCTCATGGCCGCGTGAACGGAAGCCGCATCCAAGATGTCACCGGCCACGACTTCCGCCCCAGCCATCCCCGCGGACCGCAGGGCCTCCGGCCGCCGCGCCAGACAACGAACCCGATGCCCGGCCGACAACAGCGCTTTCCACAGCTCGCCACCGACGTAACCGGTTGCGCCCGTTACCAGGAGGAGAGGTGTCGTTGTCTCTCGATACCCGCCACTGCGGGGTACCAAGGACCTCTTGAAGGCGACGGAAGCGGTAATCGAAGATCCGTTCCACGTCACGCCGGACCTTGAGGAAGTGCGTCCCCCTGCCGGCAATCCCAAACGGGAGCCGATAGCGGACGCGGTACCGGATTCTCGTTCCGGCCGCTATGCGGATCGGGCCGGGCGTGAGGATGCGAAACCCCAGCCAGGACGAGATGATCTCTTCCAGGTTCCGGGCATCGGAGAAGAACGCAAAGACCTCATCGAGAGGCCGCGGTGTCCACTGCTCGCGCCGCAAGGTGTGAAACCGGATCAATCCCCCATCCTTCCTCGCCCCAGGGCTCGCCAAACAGCTTGCGGGGCGAATGGTTCTTGGTCCACAGAAGCTGGAAGTCGCCGGTATGACGCTCCAGGAACGCGCCCTCGCAGCAGGCAGAATAGTAGTCCCACACGCGAACGAAGCGATCGTCGAAGCCCAGAGCCCGGATTTCGTCCGGCGCATGGTGAAACCGTTTCCGCCACTCCGCCAGCGTGCGCGCGTAGTCCGTTCCGATGTCCTCCGCCTGGTAGAGCGGGAGCGTGGTTACGCGCGCCAGCGACCGGAGAATCTCGCTCACCGATGCCAGTTCCGAACCTGGGAAGATATGCTTCTGGCTGAAGTCGGCGCGCCGCCGGTAGGCTGGAAAAGACTGCTCGTTGATGGTGATGGTCTGGATCAGCATGCTGCCGTCCGGGTGCGGCAGGCGATCGCACGCGCGAAAGAACTCGTCGTAGTAAGGCAGTCCCACGGCCTCGAACATCTCGATGCTGACGATCTTGTCGTACTGGCCGCGGAGGTTCCGGCAATCCTGCTGGAGTAGTTCGATGCGATCCCCGCCGGCGATCGAGTCGAAGCGTTGGCGTGCATGCCGGTACTGCTGGGCGCTGATCGTCGTGGTCGTCACGCGGCACCCATAGTGCTGTACGGCGTGGGAGGTGGTCCCGGTTGTCAAGTCCAAAATTCGCCTTCGATCAGTTAGGGGCCGGCGCGTCTGATTGTGTTCGGAGCGGCCGGAGCCGCCCCCG
>CAYOTD010000347.1:0-5976 GCA_964406685.1 uncultured Solibacteraceae bacterium
CTCGAGATCCTCCAGCGGCATGCCGCGCAACCCCGGCAGCACGATCACCGAGTAACTGGCGTCGCCGATGGTGAGCTTCCCGTCGCGCACAACGCCCTTGCCGGGAAGGATCGAGTGGTCGATCCCGTCGAGCGAATAACCCGACGTCAGGATGGTCTTGACCACGTCGGTCTCGTGCGTCATGGCGTTCTGAAGACCGAAGTTGTCGCCCATGCGCCGCTTGGTCCGATCGAGCCGGTACTTGACGTGAATGAAGTTGACGTACCCCGGAGGGGCGTCGGCGAACACGTCGTCCTCCGGCAGGTAGAGCGCCACGTCGACCACCGGCACCCCCAGGCTCAGCATGTGGCCCGTCCGCTGGATGTAGCGCGACAGCAGCGGCATGTAGGGCCACCAGGGGTTGTGCTCCGTGCCCATGATGCCGGCGAAGAAACCCCAGCCGGGCGAAGGCGCCGACTTCGGCGAGTAGGCATAACCGTGCATCACGATCCGGTTGGCGCCGGAGACGAAATGAAGATCGGTGGCGACCTTCAGGTCTTGCAGGCTCTCGTTGTAGCGCGCCGGATAGTACAGGCCGGTGTAAGCCTCCACGCCGACGATGTTGCGCGAATAGGCGTGCGCGCCGGAGGCGGCCCAGCGCGTCCGGTTGAACTGCTTCCAATCGCAATCTTCGCCCATCGGGAAGTCGACGGCGCCGAACGAGGACAGCCGCACCGGCGGCGTTCCGTAAGACTCGGCCTGGAAACGCGCGCCTTTTGACCGAATCCAGTTGCCGACGGTGGTCAGGTAGTGGTCGATGCCCAGTTCCTGGATGGTCTGCCAGAAGTCGCGGCGGATGTGGAGCGACTTCTCGCCCTCGTCGCGGAACAAGGCGCTCAGGTGTGGGGCGAGATCGTAGCCCCGCCGCCGGGCGAACTCCGGCAAAAACGCCGGAGTCCACGTTGTGCCTTCCACTTCCATGCTGGGGCAGTAGAACGCCCGCAGCCCGCCTTGAACGCCGGCGGCCAACTTCTCACCGACTTCTTTGAGATACAGTTCGACGGCGCGCTTGTCCAGGTGGTCGATGACGTTGCCGCCACCGCCCGCGGCCGCGTAAACCACCCTGTGACGGTGAGTCGTGGGGCTCTGGAGGAAGGTCGCCAAAATCCACTCGCCCGGCGGCAGCGTGAAGGAAACCTCGCCCGATGCGGCTACCTGCGCGGTCACATCAATCGGGGCGGCGCCGGGGGTCTTGGGGATGAGTTGGACCGCGATGATCGACTCGTGCTCTCCTACCGGCCCGGCCGGCAGGGTCACTCTCTGGCCCGGCTCGCCCGCCACCGGCTTGGAGTTCATAACGATCCGGCGCGGCGCCAGCGACTCGGGAATCATCCGGCCGCCGTAAGGCCAGCCGGTGCCCATCACGAGGTCGAGCTGCATGGACTTCTCGCGCGCCTCGCGGACAAACACGCCCAGCATGCGCTGGAACTCGGGCGAGAGGTAGTCGAGGTTGCGGATGCCGCGTGCGGCGTCGTCAACCTCGTAGGGATAGGTCGGATAGATCAGCACGCGGCCGATCCCGGCCCTCTCGAGCAGAGTGAGATGGCGCTGGATCTCCTCTTCGGTCCATGCGGGACCGAACGACCAGAGGTAGGTTGCCATGCGGGCTTCCGCGGGCGGATTGAGGAACTGGCGCTCGAAATCGCCGTTGGCCGCAGCGGCGAAACAGAACGAGAACGGCAGCACCGCGAGGGGGATGAGTCTCTTCATGCAAACACCTTGCTTGTTCTCACCGGGCGTTCACATTTTGAAGAGCGGTTCGCGCCCGGTCAGGGGGAATTCTGCGCCCCGCCGGCGGCCCGAGTCAAGCGCGCCATGCCGGCGCTACCAGACGCGGTCTTCGTCGATCGGTAGCTCGACGGGGGCGTTCTCTTTGGCCGACTGATACAGAGCCAGGGCCCATTCGAGGGTGGGCAGGACGGAGGCCAGCGTGATGAACGGCTCGCGGCCGCCACGGATGGCGCCAACCATGTCTTCAATCAACACCTGGTGTTCCGTGAAGCCCAGGTCGGCGGCGCCGGTGGCTCCGGTGCAGGCGCCCGCCGTGCCGAACTGGCGGATCTCCGCGTCCTCGGGACGCTCGTCGCGGAGCTTCCAGGTTTCCATGCGGTCGCCCGACATGATGGCGGTGCCGTTCTCGCCGTTGATCTCGATGCGAATGTCGGTTCCCGGCCAGAGCGCGGTCGAGGCCTGGACCACGCCTTGCGCACCGTTGGCGAATTCGGTGAAGGCGAGCAGCGTGTCTTCCAGTTCGACACCCGGATGGGCCAGGTTGTTCATGCGCGCCTGCACGCGCTTGACGGGACCAACCAGATACTGAAGCAGGTCGATGTAGTGGAAGGCCTGCGCGATGGTGACTCCCGACCCGGACTTCCTCTGGCTCCGCCACGGCGCCATGCGGTAGTAATCGGCGGGGCGAAACCACTTCATGTACACGTCGGCGTGAAGCAGCTTGCCGAAGCGGCCCGCGCCGATGGCCGTCCGTATGGCCTGGATCGACTTGCGCGTGCGGCACTGGAGCACCACGCCGACTTTCACGCCGGCCTTCCGGGCGGCCGCGTCCATCTCCTTCACTTCCCTCAGGGACATGGCCGGCGGCTTCTCGATAAGGACGTGCTTGCCCGCCGCGATGCTCTTCATGACCGGTTCGAAGTGCAGGTGGTTCGGGGTTAGGACGTTGATCGCCTGGACCTTCGGATCGGCCAGCATCTTGTCCAGCGTGGGGTAGCCGGCGCAGCCGAACTCGGCGGTGAACTTCGCCAGCCCTTCCGGCACGAGGTCGCAGGCGGCAACCAACTCCGTCATCTCCGACGCCTGGAGCGCCTTGGCATGGAAGGGCGCGATCAGGCCCGTTCCGAGCAATCCAAATCCGATTCGTGAATCACTCATGGTTTCCTCACTCGGGGATCAGCAGCACTTTCAGCGCCCGCTGGGCCTCGATCTCGTCGAACCCGCGGCGCCACTCGGAGAGCGGAAGGCGGTGGGAGATGATCTCCTGCGCGGGGATCCGCCCGGTGTGGATCAGGTTGAGGGAGCGGTCCCAGCTCGTGTAGCTGGTGGACAGGTTGAAGATGATGTCGCAAACCTTGAAGGCCGCCTTGTCCCAGGGGAAGGGGATCGTGTCCTTGGCCGTCATGCCGATGGCGCAGATGCGGCCCTTTTTCCGCACCAGGTCCACGGCGGAGGCGATGGCCGCGGCGGCGCCCGAGCACTCGATCACCAGGTCGGCGCCGATTCCGTTCGTCAGGTCGCGCACGACCTCCACGGGATTGACCTGGCCGGCGTTGAGCACGGTCTCGAACCGCAACTCGCGCGCCTTCTTGAGCCGGATGGCCTCGTCCACCGGGGCGCCCACGACCACCACGTGGCGGGCGCCGCCGGCGTGCGCGGTCATCGCCGCCAGCAAGCCGATGGGTCCCGGTCCGAGCACCACCACGAAATCGCCGGCCTCCACCTTGGCCCGCTCCACCACGTCGTGGACGGTGTTGGCCGTGGGTTCCACCAGTGCGGCCACGTCGTAGCCCATGCCCTCCGGAATTCGATGCAGCAGGCGCTCCGGCATCTTGAGGAATTTCGTGAAGGCCCCGTCGATGCCCCAGCCCGGCGAGCGCTTCGTCGGACAGATCTGGATGTTACCGGTGCGGCAGAGAGAACAGTGTCCGCAGGCCTGGGTATGCGGCTCGCCCACCACGCGGTCGCCGGCCTTGTAGTACTGCGTGTCCGGACCCGTTTCGACCACCTGGCCCGCGAACTCGTGTCCGAGGATCACCGGCGGCCAATAGGGGAACCGGTCGTGCAGCACGTGGATGTCCGTGCCGCAGACCCCGCAGGCCTTCACCTCGATCAGGACCTCGCCCGGGCCCGGCCGCGGCGGGGCGACCTCCCGCAGTTCCAGAAACCCCACGCCTTTCTGCGTCTTGACCAGCGCCTGCATCGTCAGGCCTGCCCCCACTGCTGAATGAACCTGACCAGAACCGCGGCCGCCGTGGCGACGTCGTCCAACCGGATCTGCTCTTCGTTGGAGTGCGCGAAGCCCAGGCTTCCCGGCCCGAAGACGACCGTCGGAATCTCCAGCTCGTTGTTGTAGAACCACGAGTCGCAGGAGGCGGTCATGGCGGCGACCTCACCCGCCGCGCCCGCTTCCTTCAGGCACGCCTGAAGCCCGGTAACCAGGGGATGGCCGGGGTCCAGGACGTGCGCGTCGTGGCGGTACATGAACTCGATCTGGAAGTTGTTCCGCAACCACTCGTCGCCGCCCACGGCGATGGCCTGCCGCATCTCGTCCATCACCTTGTGGCGGGTCTTGTTCGGCAGGAATCCGAGCACGCCTTCCAGGGTCGCCTGGGCGGGCGCGATGGCCGGCCAGTTGCCCGCCTGGAGCTTGCCGAAAGTGATCGGCATGGGATTCGGATGCGCATCGAACAGCGGGATGCCGCGTGAGGCGGCCAGCAGGCGCGCGTGGTACTCCTCCAGGATGGTCATGACCTTGATGGCCATCTTCAAGGCGCTGACGGTGTCGCCGGCGCGTCCGCTGTGGCCGGGCTTGCCGGTGCATACCACGCGGAACCAGACCGCGCCTCGCACCGAGGAGAGGATGCGCAGGCTGGTCGGCTCCATTACGATACACGCCTCGGCCGTCTCGCCGCGCCGGATCATGGCAAGGGTGCCGTTGCCGCCAATCTCCTCTTCCACCACCAGGTGCGCGATCACGTCGCCGCGCGGCTGGATTCCCAGGCGCTTCATCGCCAGCAGGGCGGTGAACAAGGCCGCCGCCTGCCCCTTGGCGTCGCAGGCGCCCCGCCCCCGCACCACGCCTTCCTCCGTTCCCGGGTCGAAGGGCCGCTCCTGCCCCTCGGAAGGCGGGACCACGTCGATGTGCGTGTTGAACAGCAGCGACCGGCCGCCGCCCGTGCCCGCCACGCGCGCCCGGACGTTGAACCGGCCCTGGTAATCGATGCCGCGAATCGGATCGGCGTAATCCTCGTCCTTGCGCAGCAGGTTCGACAACGGGACGCGCTCGACCTCGGCCACTTCCGCGAAACGGCGCGCGACGTAGCCCATCGCATCCCGCTCGTTGCCGGGCGTGGAGGGGAACCGCATCAACTCGCAGAGAAACCTCTCGGTCTCTCCGCCAAGGCTTCGAACCGTCTCGGTGATCTGTTGCATGCCTCGCGTTCCTTACAGTTCCGACAGGGACTTCTCGAAGATGTCCAGGCTCTCGTGCGCTTCGGCTTCCGTGATCACCAGCGGAGGAGCCACCCGGATCACGCTGCCGAAGACGCCGACCGAGCCGATCAGCAGCCCGTTGCGCGCCGCCCGGTCGATCAGCTTGGCCGTGAGGTCGGGCGCGGGCTCTTTCGTCTTCTTGTCCTTCACCAGTTCGACGCCCATCACCAGGCCCCGGCCGCGCACATCGCCGATATAGGGGCACTTCTCGCCCATCTCGAACAGACGTTTCTTCATGATGGCGCCGATGCGCAGCGCGTTATCGGCCAGTTTCTCGCGCCGCATGATGTCGATGACGGCGCACACTGCCGCCCCCGCGGTCGGGTTGCCGCCGTGAGTGCTGCTCATCTCTCCCTTGCCGAGCGCGCCGATCACCTCGCCGCGGGCGCCGATGGCGGAAACCGGGTAGCCGCTGCCGATGCCCTTGCCGATGCAGACCAGGTCGGGGGTGAGACCTTCCCATTCCATGGCGAAGAACTTGCCGGTGCGGCCGAACGAGGACTGGACTTCATCCAGAGTGAACAGCAGGCCCTTGGCGCGCAGCCACTTCTCCAGCCGCGGAAACCATCCGTCGGGAGCGAAGATGAACCCGGCCGCGCCCAGGTACGCCTCCACGATGACCCCGGCCAGGCTGCCGGTGGAGTTGGCGCGCACCGCGTCGTCCAGGTAGTCGAGGCAGAGCAGGTCGCAGGTCTCCGGCTTGGCGTGGAA
>CAYOTD010000348.1:0-5971 GCA_964406685.1 uncultured Solibacteraceae bacterium
GAGCTAATTTGAGAAAAGCTGCCCGCTACACGGGCAAACAGCGCGGCGCGTTACAACGAGGGCAACTCATGACGGCGGCTTTTGAACTATCCCCCTCGGTCGGTCGCGCGGCGGCCTGCCGCGCTCTCGAAATTCCGCGGGCTTCCTTCTACCGGGCGCTGGCGCCCCAGTCCGAGCCGACTGCCGTTCGACCACGACCCACGCCGGCCAGGGCCCTCACCGAGACCGAGCGGCAGACCGTGTTGACACACCTGCGCTCGGAGCGCTTCATGGATCAGGCCCCACACCAGGTCCACGCCGCTCTGCTGGACGAGGGCATCTACGTTTGCTCGCCGCGCACCATGTACCGATTGCTGGAAGAGTGCGGCGAAGTCCGGGAGCGGCGCGATCAGCTCCGCCACCCCACCTATCAGAAGCCGGAACTGCTGGCCACGCGCCCCAACCAGGTCTGGAGCTGGGACATCACCGAATCCCGCGGCCCGGTGAGGTGGACCTATTTCTACCTCTACGTAATCCTCGACCTCTTCAGCCTCTACGTGGCCGGTTGGATGGTGGCCTCGAAAGAAAGCGCCGAACTGGCCAAGAAGCTCATCCAGGAAAGCCTCGACCGGCAGGGCGTCTCCGCTGGCCAACTCCACCTCCACGCCGACAATGGACCCTCGATGACCAGCACGACCTTGGCCTTGAAGCTGGCCGATCTCGGCGTCACCAAGTCGCATAGCCGACCCTATGTCTCGGATGACAACCCGTTCTCGGAAAGCCAGTTCAAGACCCTGAAGTACCGGCCTGAGTTCCCGGACAGGTTTGGCTCGCTGGAAGACGCCCGCGCCCATTGCCAAGGCTTCTTCCGCTGGTACAACCACGAACACCACCACAGCGGCATCGCCCCGCTAACACCGCACATGGTTCACCACGGGCTCGCCACCGATGTCCTGGACCACCGGCAGGGCGTCCTCACCGCAGCCTTCCAGCAGCATCTCGAACGATTCGTCCGCAGACCGCCGCGGCCCGCGCCGCTGCCTGATGCCGTCTGGGTCAACCCTCCTAAGCCCGGCCCGCCGGAGCCAGGAGAAATTCACTAATTTGTGCGGCCAGGTGTCTCGAAGTCGTTGACAAGCTCCGGATCGGCATCCCTCGGATTCCGCAGAGTGAGACAAGTCTCAACTCTCGCTCCTTTCGATTCCTCGATCCAGTTGTTCATCGTGCCGGCTGTGCGTTGCGAAGCGGGATGGACACGGTCCGAATCCCGGGTGCGCGGTTGAACCCGGGGCGCCGTGCAACTACAGAGCAGTCAATACCTTAGGTTCGCACGCCACTGATCCTGACGATGAGGCCCCTCTTTCGGGGAAGGGTGGTCGGGGCGGGCAGATTCGAACTGCCGACCTTCTGCGCCCAAGGCAGACGCGCTACCAGGCTGCGCTACGCCCCGCTTCCAGGTCGCAGATCGCTACTCCCGATTCTATCGCGATCCGGCGCGGCGATGCGTCTCAAAAGCTGATCGACAGACCGATGGAACCTTCGTATTGCTGAAGGATGCCCCCCGAGAACTTCGTCTCATCGGCGTATTCGAGAGAATACGGCTGTCCGCCCAGGTAATGCCGGAAATCGGCCCGGATCAGGGCGTGCTCGAACAGCTTGAACTTGATGCCGGCCCCGTAGTTGGCGCCGAAGTTGCTAGACTTGCCCGCATCCCAAACGTAGAGCTTCGGCTCGCCGTAGCGATGCATCTGGACTCCTCCGGTCAGGTACGGCCGCCATCGCTCGCCCTTGGGCATCATGTAGAGCAGGAAGTTGTACCCCATCACGTGCACCTTGATGCGGTCGGAGTAGGTGTTCACCAGGCTGGCATTGTCCTCTTCGGGACGGTCCTTGGTGGTTAGGTCCGCGCGGAAGATGCCGTAGTTGAACTCGTGACCATAGTATCCGGGGGTGTTCAGAGTAAAGCGCGCGACCAAGCCCGCCTTGGCCTTAAGCGTGGTGTCGTCGTCCTGCTTGTCGTAGGCCGAAACCGAGCCAAGAAGACTGCTCCTGATCCGGGTATAAGTGGGGCCGATGGAGACCTCCCAGGTCTGAGCGGAGGCAATTCCGGCAACCAGGAACGCGAACAATGCGGCGGTTATGTTTCTCTTCATGTGATCTTTGTTGCGGCGGAGCTAGACCTCAAAGACAAGAGTATACGATCTCTCCGGCCGCTATGGAGTGGACGCATCCCGCCCCCTTGCCGTTAACGGCGAAGAAAATCCGCTGTGCGCTCAGAGGGTGCCGTCCGTCTTATTCCGGAACTGGTAGGTCTCAATCAGGCGGCTGGCTTCGATTCCCACCTGCTCGGCGTACTGCCTAAGATAGCTGCGAGTGAAGATGCCGCCCGGCAACTGCCCGAAATCCCCGGCTTCAATGGCCCGCAGGAAGCGGATGCTGATCTTGGTGGTATCGGCGATTTGCTCCAGGGTGCGGCCCGATCGCGAGCGGATCTCCGCCAGATTCAGCGTCTCGATAGCCGGATGCTGAGGAGCTCCACTTTTGCTGGGCATGGCTCTTCCGTCGGTCGCGAACCCATATCATAGCGCAATCGGATCGCGCCTATGGCTGGAAGGGCCACCGGGCGGTGGTGCTGTAGCCCCCGTCGACGGCGACGACCTGCCCGGTGATGTAGTCGGCACCCCGCCCGGCCAGAAACACGGCCAGCGGAGCCACGTCCGCGGGTTGGCCCAGTTCCGGGTTCGAGGCCACGCCCTGGAACCACTCCCGCATCGCGGGGGACTGCCACATGGGCCGGTTCAGATCGGTGAGGATCATGCCCGGGGCGATGCAGTTGACCTGAATCCCGTGAGGACCCCATTCGGCGGCCAGCGTACGGGTCAGACCCGCCAAGGCGCTCTTGGTGATGGCGTAGACCGTCAGGTAGGGCAGACCCACCAGCGACATCAGGCTGCCGATGAGGATGATCTTCCCTCCCCTGTGGTGCTCGATCATCCCCTTCCCCACTAATTGGGTCAGATGCACGAGGCCGTGCAGGTTTGTCTCCAGCAGGCGATCGTATTCCTCCCGGGTGTACTCCTCGAAACGCTTCCGCAGGTTGATGCCGGCCACGTTAACCAGAATGTCGACTTCCGGGTGGGCGGAGGCAAGCTGGGCGATGGAGGCAGGATCGGCGACGTCCAGCGGCGCCGCCTCGGCCGGGAGCCCTTGGGCGGCAAGCGCGGCGGCTTCCCGCTGGATGGCCTCGCGGTTGCGGGCCGCAAGCCCCGTGCGGGCGCCCGCCTGGGCCATGGCCTGCGCAATCGCCAGCCCGATGCCGCGGCTGGCGCCAGCCACCAGGGCCGTCTTTCCTTCCAATGAGAACTGTCTTTCCAACATCATGCGAGAGCCAGTGTACCGCGTCCTGCGGCTCTGCACAGGCCGGTTTCCTTCAATCCTTTCCCATTTACGTCGATGAGGATAAGTGTGCGGGCGAGCGGGAGGAAGACGGAATGCCTTTGGACGTGCTGATCGTTGACGATTCGGCGGCGATCCGAAAGATACTACAGCGCGTGCTGCGCCAGGCGGACGTCCCCATCGGGCAGGTTATCGAGGCAGGCGACGGCGCCGAGGCGCTGGAGTCACTCAAGAGTCAGCCGGTCGGGCTGATTCTGAGCGACATCAACATGCCCAACATGGACGGACTCCAGTTGCTGGCGAAGCTGAAATCCACCGCCGAGTGGAAGAACGTGCCGGTGATCATGATCACCACCGAGGGCAGTCAGGCCCGCGTGATGGAGGCCGTGGAACTGGGTGCCGCAGGCTACGTGCGCAAGCCGTTCACCGCCGATCAGATCAAAGAAAAGCTCATGCCGCTGGTTTCCTAGGCAGGTGGGAGGGGAGGATGCAGGAGAAATCCGATGGCTGACACAGTCACACACGAAGACATGACGAAGCTGATCGTCGAGGCGGCGACCGAAGTCGCATCCACCATGCTGGGTCTGGAACTGGAGGTGGGCGAGGCGCAGCTCGTCAAACACGAGCCGGCTCCGAAGGACGGCGTGGTGTCCCTGATCGGGATCGCCGGCGGGTGGGTCGGAACCGGCACGGTATCGTGCAATTCTCAGCTCGCCTGCCTGCTCTCGTCTCACCTGTTGATGAGCGAGTACAGCGCGGTCAACGAAGAGGTGCTGGACGCCCTCGCCGAAATCACCAACATGATCATCGGCAACGTCAAGTCCCGCCTGGAGGACCGGGTCGGGCCGCTGGGGCTAAGCATTCCCACGGTGGTGTACGGACATAATTTCACGACCCGCAGCGTGGGCAAGAGCGAATGGACCGTCGTGCCGTTCCGTCACGATGGCGAGACCATCGAGGTCCAGCTCTGCCTGGCGCCCAACCGGGACGGCAGCGCGAGCACGCGCGCCGGGATCGATGGGCTTCCGGCGGCTCTCCGCCACAAGAGCGAGGCCGGATCGCCGGCGGCCCACGGTTGAGGCGGCCGCGCGAGTGGCGGAAGACACAGTTCGCAGGAGAGTTTCAGAAGGAGGGAAAGATGGAATCGACGGTTACAGAAGCGGCCGCAACCACGGCGGCTCGATCGAAAAGCGACGAACGAACGGGCAAGTATCTCAGCTTTCATCTCGGCCGGGAGGAATTCGCCATTCAGGTGGGCCGGGTGCGCGAGATCATGGGCGTTCAGGACATCACGGCCGTGCCGCAGACGCCGGCTCACGTGCGGGGGGTAATCAATCTCCGCGGGAAGGTGGTTCCGGTTGTCGACCTGCGCCTGAAGTTCGGGTTGCCGGAGATGGAGTACAGCCAGCGGACCTGCATCATTGTCGTGCAGGTGGTGGGCGAAGCCGGTCCGATGCTGATGGGTGTGGTTGTCGACGGGGTCTCGGAAGTCCTGAACCTGACCGCGAGCGACATCGAGGACACCCCGGATTTCGGCCGCGGCGTGGCCACTCCGTATCTGCTGGGAATGGCCAAGATCAAGGGGAAGGTGAAGATCCTTCTCGACATCAATCGCGTGCTGACAAGTCAGGAACTGGAGGGGCTGGAAGCGGTCCTTTCCGCGTGAGCCGGGGGCCCGCGGCAAAGACTCGTTCCCGGGGGGATCGCGAATGTCAGACGAGCGGCAACAGATCGGCGAACCAAGCGCATTGGTTCCAGACCGGACATCACCGTCCCAGGAGGTGATCTTCGGTTCTCTGGCTCAGGATCAGGAGCTGGTTCGGGATTTTCTGGTGGAGGCGCGCGATCATCTCAACGCCGTGGAGAGCGGCGTGTTGGTTCTCGAACAGACGCCGGGCAAACTGGACGCCATTCACTCCATCTTCCGCGGGTTCCACACCATCAAGGGCCTGGCGGGCTTTCTCGAGTTTGCCGCCATGCAGGAAGTGGCGCACGAGACCGAGAATCTGCTGGATCTGGCACGCAACGGGAAGTTGACGGTGACCCCGGAGGTCATTGACGCCGTCCTGGCCGGGGCGGACTTTCTGGCCAAGTGGCTGGATCGCATCGAAGCGGCCCTGGGCGGAGGTCCGGTTCCCGCGGAACCGCCGTCGGAGGCGTTGCGCGCCCGCATTCAGGCGATGGCGGCGGCGCCCGGAGAGGGCGGCCCGGTAGCGCGGCTGGCGGCGGCCGTCGAACAGCCTCCCGAGGTAGAGGCGGCCCCGGCCGAGGCCGCCACCTCGAGGCCGATCGCCTCGAGGAGGCGGTCCCGGCCGAGGCCGTTCCTCCTCCGGTCGAAGAACCTTCCCGCGCCCTCGTGGCGCCGGCGGCGCCGGTTCCCGACTCCGTTCCGGAGCCGGTGGCCGAGGCCGTTCCGGCGGAGGAGTCCCGGCGCAAGAGGAAAGAGGACGCGCCGGCGGGGGGCGAAGCCGATTCCAAGCTGGTGAAAGTCGACACGGCCAAGCTGGACTACCTGGTGGACATGGCCGGTGAGCTCGTGATTGCCCAGTCGCTGGTGCGGCACGACCCCGGTCTGGGGGAGCTGAGAAACTCCCGG
>CAYOTD010000349.1:0-2981 GCA_964406685.1 uncultured Solibacteraceae bacterium
TGGGGACCCTGGAGTCGGCCAAAGCCATCTTCGAAGTGATCTCCCCTGTAAGTGGGGTTGTAACTTCTATTAACAAGGAAGTAACTAAGAACCCCGGCCTCGTGAATGAGGACCCGTACGGCGCCGGGTGGCTGGTCGAGGTCCGGCTGGCGCACTGGGCCCGGGACCGGGAGTTGTTGCTGGACGGAGAAGCCTATGCCGCGACAGTAGCGCAGAAGGCGGCGGAGGAATAGGATGATTGCCAAGTCAACCAAGGGCGCGGTTCTGGTGATTCCGTGCAGCGGAATCGGCAAGGTCCACGGCCTGATCAGCCGGGAGGCGGCATACCTGGCGGCGGACGATCTGGCGCGGGAGACCGCGGATACGTTGTGCCTGGCTCTGCTGGTCAAGGGCGATGCGGAGGCGGTGGAGGCCGTACGCAGCCACGCCTGCCTCACCATCGACGGGTGCCCGAAGGCCTGCGCGGAAAAGAACGTGGAACTGGCCGGCGGGCGCGTCGCCAGGGCGTTCCAGGTGACCGAGGCGTTCCAGAATCGCCGGGGCGCGAAGCCGGGCACGGCGTCGGAGTTGAGCGAAGACGGCTGGGCCATCACGCGGGACATCGCCGCGGCCGTGGCCTGCGAGGCGGCCCGATGAGCGCGCCCGGCGTGAAGGTGGGAATCATCTGCTGTAGCGGGGAAGCGATCCCCGAGGGGACGATCTCGCGGCTGGCGACCCGCCACGTGCTGGAATCGCTCCGCCCCGGGGCGACCGTCACGCTGTGCCTGCCGCTGTTTCTGGCCGGCAACGACGCCGAGCGGAACTTCGCCCGGACGCATCCCACCATCGCGGTGGACGGCTGCGGCGAGCAGTGCGCGCGTTGGGGCACGGAGAAGCACGGCGGGGGAGTGAGCGGAGCCCTGGTGGTGACCGAGATCCTGGGCGGGAATGCCGCAGGCTGCCACCGTTCCCAGCGGGATGCGGGGGAGGCGGATGCGGCGGCGGTGGAGAAAGTCGCCGCCCGGATCGCCGCGGAGGTGGACGCGGTGCTGGCGCGAACGCCGCCGGCGCCGCTGGTCGCAATCCAGCCGGCTAGGCCGGCAGCGCCGGTTCCTCCGGGGCAGGGAACCGCAGGCGATCCAGAATCCCGCTGAATCGCGGGTGGGAGCGCAGGGCGCCGATGGAGGGATCGCCGGCGAGAAAAGGGACCATTCCTTCCCGCGCGTCAACCGCGCGCTCCAGCCAGTCCAGCGCGTGGTCGACATCTCCCAGGCCGAGGTGGAGAACAAAGCTGGTTGCGGGGCCCACGTACTGCGTGGTGGAAAGCCGTTCCAGCCGGCCGGCTGCCTCCCGCGCCTGGTCGAGGCGGCCCGCGCTTCGATGGACTCCGGCGAGCAAGGCCAGCCGCATCGGAAAGGCGGATGAGGTCCGTTCCAACGTCTCGGCCGCCTCGTCCAACCGTCCGAGGCAGTTATAGATGTGTCCCAGATAGAGGTGGGCGGCGGCGTGTTCGGGATTGGCGTCGATGGCCGCCTTCAAGCACTGGATGGCGCGATCGGTGTTCCGCGCGGCGTTCCACGCGACGGCAAGGGCGGTGAGGACGTCTCCCGAAAGGGGATCGAGCCGGAGGGCTCGTTCGCTCTCGGCAACCGCTTCCCGGCAGCGGCCGAGGCAGGCCAGCAGGGTTGCGTGCCAGGCTCGGGCGAAGACGCAACTGGGGCCGAGCGTCTCAGCGCGGAGAAAACGGCTCTCGGCCTCTCTCCAATTCCACTCGTACAACCCCGCCGTACAACCCATGACGGCCTGCGCTTCGGCCAGAGCCGGATCCAGCTCGAGGGCCCGCGCGGCGGCCGCCTCGGCTCTGGGGAAGGCGACCTGTGGCGGCAGATAGGCGCCCGCGCCCATGGCGATGAAACTCTCGCCCAGGGCGGAGTGAGCCTGGGCGAACTCAGGTTCTCGGGCCAAGGCCTGCTCATAACACTCCACTGCCTGGGGTAGGATTTTGGGGTCCCGTGCGCGGGCGAGGTGGCGGCCCTTCAGATACAGGTCGTAGGCGGTCATGCTGAAAATGGCCCGCCCACAGGGGGGGGACTCTTCCACGGCCTCGACCGGAACGCGCAATCCGTCCGCCACGGCGCGCGCGACCGACGCCCGCAAGGCCACCAGGCCGCACGGGGTGCAATCGAAGCGGTCGGACCAGAGCCGCCGGCCGCTGCCGGAGTCCAGCAGGCGGATCGACCCTTGCAACCGGCCCTGGTTCCAGCGGACGCTCCCCTGGAGCACCGCGTCGGCCGACAGACGGCGGCCGATCTCGGACGCCTCGAGGCCTTCCCGCTCGAGGGCGCAAACCGACGAACGGGCAATCACGCGCAACCCGCGGAGCCGGGTGAGGGTGCCGGCGATCTCATCGGCCATTCCCTCGCTCAGGTAGTCGTGAGACGACTTCCGGGGAAGGCCCTGTAGCGACAGCACGGCGACGGCCGGTTCATGGTCGATATCCACGGGTGAGATCAAGCAACGGGCCGATTCTCCCACCAACCGGAGAATGCTCGGGTTGGTGACATCATCACCGAGGACACGCTGCAACTCGGAGACCGCCTCGCTCAGGCCGGATCGGGGCGCGCCGGCCCCGGTTTGGACAGATTCCGCGATCTCGTCCTCCGCGACGGCGCGCCCAGCGTTTCGCGCGAGATAGACGAGTATGCGCATCAGTTCGGGCCGCAGGTGCGCGGTCACGACGCCGCGCGAAATCCGGCCCTGTCCCGGCTGAACGAGCCACTCGCCGAGTCGAAACTCGGAGAGCGCATTACTCCCCTCCATCTGGAACATAGTATAGATCTTCGGGGAGACAGGATCAGTCGCCGGAAACGCGTTCGGGCGACTGCTGGAGGTAACCGAATGAAGTAAGCGCGGCGCGGACGGCCGCCCAGTTGGAGCGCAACGCCGACATTCCAACCATCAGGAGAATCAGAATCACCGAGGCGAGCGCGCACTGCCCCGCG
>CAYOTD010000349.1:2991-5966 GCA_964406685.1 uncultured Solibacteraceae bacterium
AGGGACTCTTTCCAGGCGCCCAGCCAGCGGCCGTAAACCAGCTCGATGTGCACCCAATACACCAACAGGGAGGTGGTGCCGAGCTGGCGGACGAAGCTCCAGCGGCCCGCTATCTGGCCGGTCCACAGGAACACGGCGGGAAGGGCCACCAGCAACACGCCCATCTTGATGAAGATCAGCAGGGGGCTGTTGAGCCAGAATTCCGACTTCGCGTAGACCGAGTAGGGAAGCTCGGCGAAGAAGCGCCCGCCGACGATCAACCCGAGACCGGCCAGCGCGCTCCACTGCATCACGGCTTTCGCGTTGGTCTGCCCGGCGGTGCGCAGGATGGCGCCCGCGCCCACGCCGAAGGCGACAAAGGAGGCCCAGGGGAAGAAAGTGAACTGGTTGTAGTCGGGCACGAAGTAGTTGCGGAGGAAGGGGTGCAGCCAGGAGGTATTCGCCGCCGAAACGACGGGCGACAGCGCGGCGATGGCGAGGCCGATGCCGATGGCGGCGCGAATCCTCTTCTCCGCGTTGAACGCCGCCAGAGGCGACAACAGCAGGATGGCCAGACCCATGGCGTTGAGGATGTCGACCTTGAACAGGTCGGTCCAACTATTGTCCGGCAGGCCGGTGAGGAAAAGCTGCAAGCGGAACAGGAAGGCCACGCCGAACAGATACCCGGAGCGGCGGGCGGCGGCCCAGACGCGCGCCGGCGCGTTCAGGCCCTGGCGCTCGCGGCTGGCCATCAGGAAGGCGAGGGTGATACCGGTCAGGAAGAGAAAGACGGCCGGCGTGATCCCGCCGAAGAACTGGGACAGGACGTAAGCCGACTCTTCGCGCGCGCCCTTGTCCATGAAGGAATGGAAGACATGGCCCTGGAGCATGATCAGCGCGGCGGCGCCGCGGATCCAGTCCAGGTATGCCAAACGATTGCTCGACGATGTGGATGATGCCATGAGTGTTGCTTGTTGTCGTCAGCCGATCAGCGTTGCGGGAACTCTCTTTTCACGTTCTTGGGCAGTTGCAGGCGCAAGGCGCTGTCGGCAAGATCGGGATTCCACTTCACTTCCGTGTAGGTCGCCAGCCGGTAGTCGCCCGAGGGCTCGTGGAACTTCTGCTGAACGGTGTGACCGGTGTCCAGCGAGATCCACAGTTCCGCTTTGGTTAGATGCTGGCGGGTCTTCTGGGATTTGGGAATCAGCTCGATGCGGGCGGTTTTCTGCCCGGCGACGGTCTCTTCGCCTCCCAGGCGGAACTCATAGGCGTTTCTCAACTCGCGGGTCGGGGCGCCGAACCCGAGCAGGAGGAACTGATCCAGCAGTTGGCCCTGCTTTCCCAGGTCGTACTCCTGGACGGTCTGGATCTTCGGGTAATAGATCTCGGCCTTCCGCCCCTGGAGGGCGTAGGACTTGGGATCCGGCTCGCCGATGTTCACCAGCAGGCGGATGTCCCGCCGGCCCTGGCGTTTCAGGTGGATGACGCCGGTTTCCACGCTGTCGTCGTTAATGATGGCCGTATGGGTGACCTTGCGGATTCTGCCGGTCATCGAGCGGAATTCCATCGCCGCCTCATCCATTCTGGCCAGAACGGCGTCGCGGGACACTCCCGCGTGTTCCGCCAGGAGTATCGCGAAGAGAGAGAGTGGAATGAGCATCAGGGGAGGAGCGACACCAGACGATCAGGGCGCGGCATATACCAGGTAGCCCTTGGTTTCTTCTTCGGAATCGAAAATCGGCTCCAACCGGATGACGGTGACGGACTTTCCGGTCCGGCTCCTGACCAGTTGGGCGGCCGTCTCCACTCGGCTGGCCTCCGGCACCGGATCGAGCAGCTCCCGCTCGATCCAGAACACGTTGGCGCCGTGCGAGGCGGGCAGGGCGACCACGTTAAGCGTCCGTGGCTGATCCCGGAACCACGCCCGGGGAGTGAGAAAAATAAATGCGAGGATCAGTCCGACCATCAGGTCGTACTGCCAGCCGGCGCGTGGATAGTCCCACAGAATGAAGCGTTTCAGGCCTGTCGCCAAGCCACCCGGCATAGAAATACCAGTGTAGCATGTCCGGGCGGCGGATATCCTTGTGGCCGGGACAGGACTACGAACGGCAGCGGGCGACCGCGCGCTTCCAGCCGGCGTAGAGCTCTTCGCGCCGGTCGGCGCCCATCGAAGGAGTGAAAACGCGTTCGGCCCGCCAGAAGGTGTTCAGATCCTCGACGCTCTGCCAGACGCCGGTGGCCAGTCCGGCCAGGAAGGCCGCGCCCAGGGCGGTGGTCTCGACGTCGGCGGGGCGCACGATGGGCCGGTCGAGGATGTCGGCCTGGAACTGCATCAAGAAGTTGTTGGCGGTGGCGCCGCCGTCCACCCGCAGCTCGGTGAGCCGCTCGCCGCTGTCGGCCTCCATCGCTTCGACCAACTCGCGGGTCTGGTAGGCGATGCTTTCCAGAGTGGCGCGGACGATTTCGGCCCGGCCGGTGGAGCGGGTGACGCCGGTGATCAGGCCGCGCGCGGCGGAATCCCAGTGGGGCGCGCCCAGGCCGACGAAGGCCGGCACAACGTAGACGCCGCCGGTGGAATCCACCGATTGGGCGAGCTGGCCGGAGGCGGCCGCGGTTTCGATCAAACCCAACTGGTCGCGCAGCCACTGCACCGCGGCGCCGGCGATGAAGATGCTGCCCTCGATGGCGAACTGGGCTTCGGCGTTGTGCGAGGCGGCACGCGTCGCCAGCAGCCGGTTGCGCGAGACCGGCCGGTGGCCGCCGGTGTGCATCAGGGCGAAACAGCCGGTGCCGTAGGTGTTCTTGGACAGCCCCGCGCGGAAACAGGCCTGCCCGGCAAGGGCGGCCTGCTGGTCGCCCGCGATGCCCGCCACGGGGATTTCAGCGCCGAGGACCGCGGCGGTGGCCGTGCCCACCACGGCGCTGGACGGCGCGATGCGCGGCATCATGCGGCGCGGCACGTTGAAGCGCGCCAGCAGGTCGTCATCCCAATCGCC
>CAYOTD010000350.1:0-5961 GCA_964406685.1 uncultured Solibacteraceae bacterium
GATGGGGCCGTTCGAGCGGTTCTTGCAGAGCCTGATGATGGGTTCGCCGTCCAGGAAGGTGGCGGATTGCGCCGCTACCGCGCTGGGGCAGCTTGCCAACCTGGCTACCGGGGACCTGATCGGCGCCGTCGATAGCACGGACACCCGGATCAGGAACCGCGCCCTGCGCGTGCTGGCCCTCAGCTCGGACACCCGGGCGGTCGAGTTCATGGCGGTGCGCCTCGACGATGCCGACGCGGGCGTCCGCCGCCAAGCCCTGATCGCGGTGGCCCAGAATCGCCATCGCGAGCGCGCCAGGGCGATCCAACGCGCCCTCCAGGACCCCAACGCCGAAACGCGAGGGCTGGCCTTGACCTTCATCGACGCGAAAGACGAGCCGTGGGGCTTTCCGGCGACCCTCCAGGCGGCGAGCGATCCGGATGCCTTCGTGCGCGGCCTGGCTGCGGATCGTCTTGGCGCCCTGGGCGATGCCCGCGCCATCGACATCCTGATCGACCGGCTCTCGGACGGCGACCTCGGCGTCCGCCAGCGGGCCCTGAACTCCTTGCGGCTGCTGACTCACACCGACCGGGGCTCCGACCCGGCTGCCTGGAAACAGTGGCGGGCGCAGCAGCGCTGACGCGCTTCCCATGGGAACCCTGGCGCCGGATGGTATCATGAACTCCGATGCCGCAACCCGAGGCCTTGCCGGTGGTGGTGATCGTCGGCCGGCCCAACGTGGGGAAGTCCACTCTGTTCAACGCCATCCTGGGGCAGCGCCGCGCCATTGTCGGCGACGAGCCGGGGATCACACGCGATCGCATCCACGGCGAGGTGGTCTACCGCGGGCGGCGGTTCGAGCTGATCGACACCGGCGGCATCATCCCGGACGACGCGGCGCTGATCCCGTCTCAGATCCTCAAGCAGGCGCGCGTGGCCCTGGACCGGGCGGCGCACATCGTCTTCCTGATCGACGGGCGCGCCGAGATCACCGGCGCCGACCGCGACCTGGCGCGCCTGCTGCGCAAGCTGGGCAAGCCCGTGGCCCTGGCGGTCAACAAAATCGACAGCACGGCGCGCGAATCTCTCGCGCACGAGTTCCACTCCCTCGGCTTCCCGGATCTCTTTCCGGTTTCGGCCGAGCACAGGCTGGGAATCGATGACCTCCTCGATCACGTGACCGCGGGGTTCCCGGAGTCCGACGGGCACACCGAGCCCGAGCGCCCGCGCGCCATCCGCGTTGCCATCCTGGGGCGGCCGAACGTCGGCAAATCGACCCTGCTGAACGCCCTGGTGGGGCAGGAGCGCGCTATCGTGTCGCCAGTGGCCGGCACCACGCGCGACGCCGTGGACGAGACGGTGACGGTGGACGGGGTCGAGTTCGTCTTCATCGACACCGCCGGCATCCGGCGCAAGGGCAAGACCCACCTGATGGCCGAGAAGCTGAGCGTGGTGATGGCCCGTAAGCACATGCGCATGGCGCACGTGGTCGTGCTGGTGCTGGACGCCGCCGAGGGCCTGGTGGGCCTGGACGCCACCGTCGCCGGTTACGCGCACGAGGAAGGGCGGGCGCTGATCCTGTGCGCCAACAAGTGGGACGTGGCGAAGGAGAAGGGCCAGCGCGCCTTCACCCGGCAGCTCCGCGACGAGCTGAAGTTTCTGGACTACGCCCCGGTAGCCTTCGTTTCGGCGCAGACGGGGTCGGGCGTGCGCCGCCTGTTCGGGATGATCCGCGAGGCTTACCAGGCCGCCTCCACCCGCATCGGCACGGGAGAGCTGAACCGGTTTATCGAAACCGTTCATTTCGAGCCGGAGTTGAAGGTGAAGTACATCACCCAGGCCTCGGTGCGGCCGCCGACCTTCGTGCTGTTCACCGACAAGGCGCGGGCCCTGCACTTCTCCACCGAGCGCTTCATCGTCAACCGGCTGCGGGAGCGCTACGGATTCCAGGGAACCCCCGTGGTGGTCAAGATCGGGCGAAAGTAGACGCTCCGCCCGGATTGGTAGAATTAGGCTTCATGCATCCATTCCTTCTGCACAATGATCGGGTTGTGGAGGCAAACTCGATTCTGCTCTCCCCGGGCCAGGTGGGGTTGCTCGCCGGCTGGGGAGTCTTCAGCACGATCCGGGTCTTCGACGGCGTGCTGTTCGCCTGGGAGCGTCACTGGAACCGGATGATGCGCGACGCCGAGATGCTGCGCGTGCCGTTTCCGGCCGATCCGGGACCCGTCCACGCGGCCCTGCTCCGGCTGATCGAGGCCAATCACGCTCCCAACGCGACCCTTCGCCTGATCGTGGTGCGGAACCGGGGCGGCGTGTGGGAGGGGCCGGCGATTGAGCGCGACTTCGACATCATCGCTTTCACGCGCGGAGTGAAGGATTGGGGCAAGCAGGTGCGGCTTGGCGTCCAGCCCCAGGCGCGCCACTCCGGGTGCCCGTTCGCCGGGACGAAGATGCTCTCCTGGTCCTTCAACCTGATCTGGCTGGAGCAGGCGCACGACCGCGGCTGGGACGAGGTCATCCTGCTGAACGAACGGGACCAGGTGAGCGAGTGCACCTCGGCCAACCTGTTCGCGGCTTACGGGAACCAGGTGGTCACGCCGCCGCTGTCCTCCGGTTGTCTGCCGGGCGTCACCCGCGAGGTTCTCCTCGAAGAGGTTCACGTGCCGGGCTACGAGATCGTGGAGCGGGATCTCCGGCTGGAGGACCTGGAAAGAGCCGACGAGATCTTCATCACTTCCACCACGCGCGAGTTGTTGCAGGTGGGCGCCATCGAGGGGCTGACCCTGCGGTGCAACGACGCGGCGCGCCTGGCCCTGCAAACGGGATTCTCCCGCTATTGCGACCGCTACGTGCACGAGGCCGGAAGGAAACAGGCAAGTACCTGAGGGACTTCTTCCTAGTACTGAGGTAGACTATAGGCCAATGCTCGGACCATGTCCGCAGTGCGGCAACCGGCGCCTGCGTCTATCGCATATCCGGAACGGCGGCGAGCGGTTCCGGAGCCTGCTGGGATTCGTCCCGGTACGGTGTCGGGAATGCGGCCATCGTTTCTCCAGCAGCCTCTGGCAGTTCGGTCAATGGCGCTATGCGCGTTGTCCGCGGTGTTGCCGGCTGGATCTGGGCACCTGGTCGGAAAAGCACTACATGGTTCCGTGGACAGTGAAACTGATGCTCGCCCTGGGAGCCAAGAAATACCGCTGCGAAGCGTGCCGCCACAACTTCGCCAGCTTCCGCGGCCTGAAGGAGCGCTTCCGCTTCCACCGCTACACCGAACCGCGAGAGGCGGCCCCCTCCGGGACGTCCCTTGAAATGGAAAGTGGTTCCAAGTGACCCCGGTGACAGTGTGCTCTCCGGCCGGCATGCACGGCCTGTAACTGGCATCCCGGATGACCGGACGCTCTCTCCCTTGCTCCCCTCCACCGCGTTTGGGCGATGAAGGATCGCCGCTCCGGAGCACGTCAGCCAGCCATCCCGGTAGAAGCCGGCGTCTCGGATTCGCCTTTCGCTCGCCCGCGACCTCGACCCGTTGCCGGGCCGCATCTACGGGGTCGCCGCTCCCGGCGATACCCTTCGACCTCCCTGCCGGATTCTCCTCAGGCCCGTTCGGCCACCGATTCCCCCCCTCGCGCCGTTTTCTCCAGCGCGGGGAGGATCGCCACCGGCAACCCGTTGCCCGATTCCTGCCCGGCAGCCCAACCGCTCTCCTGGATTTCCGCTCCCCTTAGGGGTTTTTGTCCCCACCGGATCACCGCTTCCACCCGCTCCTGCGATCGGGAGCTTGCCTTGGCGTTTCGCCCGATCTCCCTTCGCTCCCCGCCGGCGTCGTTTTTTAGTCCGCCCGCCTGCGGATCATCGTTTCAGGTCCGCTACGTCCCGCCCGGCTCACCGTTCCGTGAACCTCTTGGAACCAACCCCATGATGCCCTGGGGCGTCTCGCGAGTCAAACAAAATCTCACTTGGGGGGAGCGCAATCCTCAGATTTTATCTACCTTATTTTACTATAGCTTACAGGGGATGGTTCGTGGAAGCGGCGTGGATAAACCAATTTGAAATGCAATTGTTTTCCCACTACGGGCGGACGAGTTTGAGAATCATGCCCACGTCGGTGGCGACCCACAGATCGCCGGCGCCGGCCCTGGCGAAGATGGCGCGCCGCCCCTCGGCCCTGTAGTCGACCGGCATGTCCACCCACTTGGCAAGGTCGCCGGAGGTGAGCACCTTCAGCTTCCCGGGAATGGGGAGATCCCGCAGCGTGCCCGGCGGTTCGATCGCGGCCAGATAACCGGCGCCGCCAGCCAGCAGGACATCGGTCACCGCGCGGTTCTTCTCGCGGAAGACCCGCGCCGTCATTCCCGTGCGGGCGTCGGTCCGGTAGACCTCCGCGGGCCACTCGAAGGCGTCGTGAAACTCCACCAGCGCCAACCCCCGCAGATCCTCGGCGATGTTCAGGCGCGTGATCTGGCCGAACATCGAGATCGCGGTAGGGTTCCAGGTGGCGCCGCCGTCCCGCGTTTCCAGGGCCAGGGCGAGGGCGGGCCACTGGCGGCGCTTTTTTGCGCGTTCGGGGTCCATCCAGTCGGGAAAGAGGTTGAGGGTGGCGCGAGGAGGTTGGCTGGCGCCCAGAATCATGCCGAGCCGGGCGTTGGCGAACGTGATGAAGGTGTACGCGGTGTGGCCGGGGTTGGTCCTGGCCTTCTCGGCCACCTCGACCCGTTTCCACCGCCGGCCTCCGTCGCTGGTGGACCAGATCGATTTTCGCATTCCCACGGCGAAGCCCCGCTTCTCGTCCAGGAACCACAGTCGCAAGACGTCGTTGATGCCGGAGATCTTGTGCCAGTTCCGGCCCGTCTCCTCGGTCTGCCAGATCCCTCCGGGCGCCACCATCCACCCCAGGCTCTCGTTGAGGAAGAACAGCGACAGGCAGGTTTCCTTGGTGGGAACTCTCGACCAGGTGCGGCCGCCGTCGGAGGTGACCAGGGCGGAGGGCCGCTCGCGCTCCTTCTCGATCAGCGCGCCGCAGGCGGCGCCGTGCGTGGCGGAAGCGAACTTCAGGTCGTTGATGACAAGACGGGAATCGTCCTCGTCGTGAAGATACTGCATCACCCAGCGCGGCTCGGCGGCCCCGGCTAGGGCGCCCAGCGCCAGCAGAAGAGCGAATCTCATTTCGAATTTCCGGTCGGCCTGGGTCCGCCGGCGGCCGAAGCCAGCACCAGTTCGACGTGGTTGGCGGCCTCCACCGCGGTCGGCTCCATGCGCGCGAGCACGAGCAGGCAGCCCACCTGTTCGCCCACCGTGGTCAGTAGTTCCATCTCTGCGCCGGTGTGCGGGTGGGGCGCGCGGTGCTGGACGTTGATGACGCCCACCACGCGGTTGCGGGCGATGACGGGCGCCGACAGAAAAGCCTCGAAGGTGTCCTCTGGCAGGTCGCGGAATTGCTTGAAGCGCGGGTCGGCGTACGCTTCGCGGGAAATGGAGAGCAGGCGCCGCTCCCGCGCCACCCAGCCCGTAAGACCTTCGCTCAGCGCCAGGCGCAGGCTGCCGATTTCGTCCGGATGGGGCGTGTTGGAGGCGCACAAGACCAGCTCGTTCCCGTCGATCAGGTAGATCAGGCAGGCATCGCACTTCATGAACTCCACGATCAGCCCGACGATTCCCTGCAAGACCTCTTGCAGGCTCATCTCCCGGACCATGAAGCGGCTGATCGTTTGAAACAGCCGGAGCTGCTGCTCGGCGCTCTCCAGGCCGGCCTCGAGTTCCTTGAACTTGCTCGGCACGGCTCCATTATCCCAGATCCCCGCGAGCCGGTTAAATCTCGCCGCCCGGCCGCGAACGCAATTGCCTTCCCAGGGGGAGCCTAGTAGGATGAAGGTTCGGAGGACGACCGCGTCCGTCCCGGTTAGCTGGAAGGAGCACTTCCCAATGTCAATGTGGAAGCGTCGGAAGGAAGAGGAAGAGCTACTATCGCCGAGACCGGCGCCT